>JAJRAB010000055.1 GCA_028683025.1 Candidatus Methanomethylicus sp.
CTTGCCCCCTACAAAGCTAGAATTTTCAGCTCCAAGCTTGCTGAAACCATAGCTGGCTTGGGCTACCTGCAGGCCTACGTCGTCAATGTAAAAATGCCTCTTCACATTCGCCCCAGATGCCCTGAGGATCCTTGATAGACAATCGCCAATGATGGCATTCCTGGCCCCTCCAATGTGGATGGGGTGGATCGGGTTCACACTAGTATGCTCAACCATTATGCCCTCCCCATCCGCTGTGGCCATTCCATATTCACTGCCAGCCTTTGCTATGGCAGAGAGCGTTATCTGAGAAAATTTTGCAGCATTAATATGGAAGTTGACATACCCCCCTCCTGCCGCCTCAACCCTATCAACCAACTCCCTTGCTGAAGCGCCCGCCCTTGCAGCCAGCTTTGTTGCAATGGACCGCGGATCAGCCTTCGCCTTTTTTGAGAGGTTGAAGGTCGAAAAGCTCAGATCTCCAAGGTTGGGATCCGAAGGAGTTGCCAGCCTCCTTTCTTCCGCTGAGGTCTGAATGCCTTCATCCGACAGGGCCCTTTCCAGCAGGGCTTCGCACTCGCTCTTGAACAGTATAAAGGGGCTGTTTTCCATATTTGAGCCTCAAAAGTTGTATTTGGCGTTCAACTAAAAACCTTTCGCGAAACAGTTCCCAAAAAATGGGGGCATAGCTGCAATCTAAATTTTTTTATAGTAAAAGGGAGGAAATGCATTGCAATGGAGCAATTCTTCAAAGTTGCCTCTACGATTGCACTGAATCCTAAAGTTGATATAACCTGCAAAAGCCCATTAAAGCCCTAAGAAAGCATGATTCCCATGAATCTGAACCAGTTCATAGACGGAAACCCAGCAAGACAGTATGTGCTTGATTTTTTACGCGACAGCATGTGGTCCTCGGGAGACCTGCCCCTAGTGAGGAAGGTTACGAGCGCCATGTGGGACGAGTTGCAGATCATAAACACAACCTACAAGACTGAAGCAGAGGCATTGGGCTGGGATAGCGTGAAGCTAAGACTGATTAATGCCTGGAAGAGGGACATTTCACGGTTCAGGGACATCAACAGCGTCCTTAACGGCGAACTAATGGGGTTATCGCCCGATGTCACTCAGATGGTACAATCCGTCTTCCCTTCTATCAAGCACTATGGAAAGCTCAATTCAGCTCAGGTCCGAGACCAGGTAACTGCTTCAACGGACGTGACCGCCATCCCGCTTTCACCCGAAGGGTTACCCGCAAGAAACCAAAACCACACCGGTGGGTATCCTGCCCCGAAAAAGGACGGCTCAAACAGGTCTAGAGCAACTGCAGCCATAGTCGTCATTGCCTTAGTTGCCATTGCAGCAACTCTCTACCTTTCGGGACCCACCCTATTGCCATTGCTGAACGAACTATTAGGCAGCATCAGCTTATTCCCTGTCCAGAATTCCACTCCCGACACTACGCCTCCTTTATTTACAGGCCTTTTCCCGGCGAACGGGAGCAGTGCATTGCCCTCCTCGGCTATTGTGGCGCGATACGCTGAAGATCGGAGTATCAACCTCTCTTCAGTTGCCATGAGCATTAACGGCACCCCTGTGATTCCGACTAGAATAACCCAGAATGAATTGGAGTACCAGGCAAGCCTGGACCAGGGCCATTACACCGTTTTCGTGTCATTGGCAGATACCTCAGGCAATAGTGCCAATGTCACCTGGTCCTTCGACATCTCTTCCATTTTAGAGGTGGTTGCTGACCAGGTCTTGGAGGAGATAAACAGTGCCAGGGTTGCCTCCGGAATGCCGCCTGTAGCTATGGCTGACGTCTCAGTAGCCACAGCTTACAGGAGCCAAGATATGATGGAAAACAGCTACTTCAACCATTATGACCTGAACGGCTACTTGGCTCCCTACTACTATACGTCATTTGGAGGAATCTATGCCATGGAAGAGAATATCGGCTACCTCTACTCGGCAAACCTCAATCCTGAGGATGTGCCAAGCCGGGCGCGGAATCTGGTCCATGATATGATCTACGATGATGCGTCAAGCAACTGGGGCCACAGGGATTCACTGCTGGACCCCACAAACAACTTCGTGGACATCTCAGCTGCCTGGAACGGGAACCAGCTCTTCCTCACAGTCCAGATGATAAAGCAGTGGGTGAACTGGACGAGCCCGCCCAGGATTGAAAACGGCATCTTCTTCTGCTCAGGCAGGCTCCTGCTCGCCAACTCCAGCCTGAAGGACATCCTTGTCTACTTCAGTGATCCTTCAGACCACAACAGCTTTACTTATGACTCTCGCCTGCATGTTTCCGAAGGTGAAAGCTCCTACAGCCTTGGCGATCTGGCCGCTGGCGTTATACCCCTGCCCTACTATTACCAGGGGATTGAAACTATTCGACCCATCACGTGGTCCATTTCTGGAAACTCATTCTCAGTATCCTTTCGAACTGTTGCCCCCAGCGGATCGGGCATTTACACCATTAGTATCATGGCTAAAAACACTCTAAACCAAACCCATCCCTACGATCCCTCCAGGTACAGCGATGAACTGCCCATTGCTGAGTATTCCGTGCTTTCTCCCTGACCATCATGCCACCAAAATTTAATTGAGATGGATGATGGTTTAAAAAATTTTTAACGAATGGTGGGCTCGTCGGGATTCGAACCCGAGATATCAGGCTTTCTACTCAGCTTGGCAAAGCTCAACTTGGCGTTTTACTTTGCCTTCCAGCTGGATCCGCAGGCTCACGCCCTACACATCGCCAAAGGATTAGTGCAGGTCTGCGTCCTGATCCAGGCTAGACCACGAGCCCATCTGTTTTGAGAAAGGTAGATTAATTGCTTATAAACTTAGAGTAAAGCGAGGTAATA
>JAJRAB010000006.1 GCA_028683025.1 Candidatus Methanomethylicus sp.
TTCCTGCCCATACCTGAGGTTGTTTAAGGTCAGTATAGTAGCGATCCCCAATGCAATAATGACAGCCACCAGAACAAGCGTTCTTCTCATTTTGCCACACCTACACAAAGATGTGTTACAAATATGATGCCATTACATTGTGTATGCCAAAATGAATAAAACATATCCCCCGCCAGTCCCTCAATATGCCGTTTACATCTTCAATTAGCAATGAGCAATTATCAACGGACTATGAGCACATGAGAAGGCAGCTAGCCCAAGCTTAAGGGCAATTTGCTGGAGCCAATTATTTTGGGAGAAGTTGTAACACCCGCTTCCGCAGTCCCCTAGACGATAGCCTATCTGCTCTCTCGAATTGGAACGCTTTCAACCCACCCGAGGCTCAAAGCCTGGTTGTAAATTTCTGATCTATAAATGCAAACAATTCTTCGGCCCTCAAGGGCTTTGCAATGTAGGCATCAGCACCCATTTCGATTGCCCTTTCCCTGCCCTCCTCGGAAGGATCGCCCGTAAGGATCACTTTGATGGATTTTGAGGAATTGCAATTCATTTTCGTCAAGATCTTCATGCCATTCATGTCAGGAAGACGGACATCGATGAGCACAACGTCAAAAACTCTTTTGTCTATTTTTTCAAGAGCCTCATTTCCATTCATTGCGGTTTCTGCTTCGAACCCTCTGCTCTGGAACAGCCTGCTGAATGCGTATAGTATGAATTGATCATCGTCTATTATCAAAACAGATCGCTTTTGGTCCGCTGTTGCTCCATATTCCAAAGAATTGCACCTGTTGGCAAAATTTTATTGCATGCTTATTCCTATCAATTAAATAACTGATTCTGTCCTTAAAATATGTATTTTACAAGATTAAACTAAATGAATTTGAACCGCGCCTTCCCCCAGATTTTTTTATCAGTTTGGGGGCAAATATACGATGAATTTTGTTCCCTTTCCAACTTGGCTTTCGAAGGTCACAGTGCCATTCAAAGCCTCGGTCATTCTCTTGACCACAGCCAGGCCAAATCCCTGGCCTTTGGATTTTGTCGTAAATAAGGGCATGAAAATCTTGAGCTGAGCCTCTGGAGCGATTCCAGTACCTGTGTCATCTATCTCAATCCCTACGCCCTTCCCTTTTGGGTAGGCGCGGATTGTCAGTCTTCCACCTTCAGGCATGGCTTGGATGGAATTTTTTACGAGGTTATTCAAGATGCGTCTTAGAAAAACCTCGTCGGTTATAATCTTCAAGTCATCGCTAATCTGGCACAAAACCTCAATATTCTGCGGCTTGCTGCTTTTCGATATAACTTCGTTGCAAAGAAATTCGAGGTCAACTTCCTGCATTACTGGCTTCAGCGGCCTGGCATAATCCTGCAGATCCAGGACAATCTTGTTAATGTAATCTATGTTCTTTTCAATGCTAGACAAACTATCTATTATGTTTGCTCTGGCTTTCCCATCAGGGATTTTGAGCAGTTCAAATTTTGCCAAATCGATCTCACTCACGATTGCCTGCAGCGGATTGCGTATGTCGTGCCCAACCATCCCCGCTGTTGTGCCGATGGTCGCAAACCTTTCAGCTGCTTTAAGCTTGTTTAGTCTCTCCTGGGCAAGCTGCTCCATCCTGCTGGCATACTCCTCAACCTCAATTGCCTTCTCTTCGAGTTTTTTATGCAAAACCTCCAATTCTTCCATTTTCAGGCGAGCAAACTTCTCAGATGCCTTGAGAGCCTCTTCAGTTTTTTTGCGTTCAGTTACCTCACGTTCCAAGTTAGCTGTATAGAGCTTGACCTCTTCTTCCATATGCTTAGTTAGGTCAGTTATGATTAGGGCTGAAGCACTAACTGAACCAAAAGTAATCTTATAAACTGATACTTGTGTGGGAATTGTTCGTTTGTTCGTTGTTTGAAAAGCCATTTGGAATTTTTCTTTGATTAGGTCAGCCTTAATGCTTGAAATTAATTGAGCAAAGGTGCTTGCGCTACCCTCAGATATCCAAATTGCAATATTGTTGCCCATTATCTTATCTATCGGGGTATCAATCAACTTCGAAAATCCCTTGTTGCAGTAAAGGATTGTTCCAACGCTGGAAAGGATCACAGCCCCCTCTTCCATATCTTCGATTAAATTACGATAAGGCTCTTCAGAGCCTTTGAGCATGTAAATTTGATTGCCCCTTGGCGTATGCCTAACTATACTGTCTACAGTGCCATTTACTATTGCATCAATTGTTTCTTTCAATTCTTGAAAATTATCCTTTGTTTCTTTCAGCTCGTTCTCCAGGGATTGGCATTTCTCCTCCAGCTCTTCATATGACTGCTGAGCTCTTCGGCCAGCCATATGCGTCATTTTCTCCTTGGCTGTAAATTCAATGCAACCAAAATTCGCTCCCTCTCGCTCAAATCGCCAACGATTTTTCTAATAGGCAAAGGAAGTTCTTTAACTAGTGTTGGGGTAGCAACGATGTCCTTCTTCGCCACCGATTCCGGTTGTTGGCTAATGTCTATTACTTCAAGTTTGTAGCGCCCTGAAAGCTCATCATCGCAAATCTTATTCAGATTTTCAATGGCCTGCAGTGACCGGGACGTCATCCCCGAAATATACAGCCTCAGAATATAGTTACTCGCCCCAATTTTCTTTGCAGCCTGCTTGAATTCTTTGAAAGAGTCTTTGACTGGGTTGTTGCTAATCACTATTCCCCCCTCTTCTATTTCTTTTTGGTTTGAATATCCAGCCCAATAAGCACACGCTCAGTATTGGAGAGGTCACCAATTATCTTTCGTAAGGGCGGAGGCAATTTTCGCACGAGCGTTGGGATAGCCAAAATCTGGTCACCCTCAGCTAACTGCGGATTCTTAAGCAAATCAATAACCTCGATTTTGTATCTATTTTTCAGGTGCTCCTCTGCAATCCTCTCAAGGTTATGGAATGCTTCTATTGACTTTTCAGTCTGGCCTGCTACATAGAGGCGCAAATTGTACACTTCATTTTCAGCCGGTGGCGAGCAATTTCCCTTCGGACTCATATGGGTTGCCCTTCAATTTCTATACTGCCTAAATGACATTTTACATACATTGTATTTATACATCCCCTTCCCAAGAGCCAAGCCGTTATTTTGAGACCGTTCCATTGACCTTGCGCATCTTTACCATCCCTGCTCTTTCATCAGCAAGAGTTTTTTGCTTAAATTTGGCTTCATTTATTCTCTTCCTAATTTCAGCTTCATTGGCATCCAGCTCTGCCTGCAGGCTCTCGATTTGGGATTTCGCCATCTTGCGCTTCCACTCGAGTTCCAGTCCCAGAGCATTAATCTCATCCTGCCTCAAAACAGCGTTCGCTTTCTCTTCTGCCTCCAGAGCCGCGCGGGCTGACCCGGTGAGCACGTCGCTTGGACCTGTATAGATGTCAAGCAGATTTATCCCATTTTTACATATCAGGAATTCTCTTATTTGGTTAGAATGGGCCATTCCTCTTGATTTCAAAACGTAAAGCCCCCTGTTTCTCTCTCCTCTAAGTTCTATATCCCTGAGCAAAATCCATGAGTCCATGAGTGATGAAATCTCAGATTGTGTGGCTTCGATCCTACCGCCCAAATGTGTCAGGTTGGTGAACAGCGCTGTAATTTGCTTACCCTTCAGGTAATCGATCAATCGTGTGAGCATTGATTTGACATCTGCCGGCAAACCTACGGTTACCAGGTTCGTGATTGGATCAATGATTGCAACAGAAGGATTGAACTCTTCTATTATCTTGTGTATGCTTACAAGATGAGTTTCCAGGCCATAGTACGTGGAACGCACGGCGCTCATCTTAAGGAGCCCCTTGTCAATCCACTGCCGAAGGTCAATTCCTATTGATCCCATATTGCGGATCACTTGATCAGGCGCTTCCTCGAAAGTCACGTAGAGGCACTTCTCTCCGTTTTGGCATACCGAGTTGGCGAAGGTGAGCGCAAAACTGCTTTTTCCAGTTCCTGCTGATCCAGAAATGAGGATACTGGTCCCCTTGTAGTATCCCTTTCCACCTAGCATTGCATCCAACCGAGGGATACCCGTGGAGATACGTTCTTTGGAGGCGAGATAATCAAGCTTGATGGATGTTATTGGGAGAATGGATATGCCGTGTTCATCGATAAGGTACGGATACTCGTTTGTGCCATGCATGGAACCCCTGTACTTGGCAACCCTCAGGCGCCTTGTTGAAATCTGGTCATTGATTCTATGGTCCAGCACAATCAAGCAGTCTGAGACATATTCCTCCAACCCATATCTTGTCAATGTTTCTGTACCGCGCTCTGCCGTAACTATTGCTGAGACACCTTTGTCTTCCAACCACTTGAAAAGCCTGCGCAACTCGGCACGCAGTAAGTTTTCATTCGAAAAGCCTGCAAAAATAGCCTCTAGGGTATCTAGCACAACCCTTTTGGCGCCTATGGAGTCAATGGCATACCCTAGCCGAACAAACAAGCCTTCAAGATCATATTCCCCCGTCTCCTCAATCTCCTTCCGCTCGATGTAAATGTGATCTATGTGAAGCTTCTTTTGCTTGATGAGACTGTTCACCCTAAAGCCAAGCGAAGAAGTATTTTGCGCCAATTTCTTTTTTGTCTCTTCGAATGCCACAAATACGCCCGGCTCACCGTACATATTTGCTCCGTTGACGAGATATTGCATCCCAAAAAGGGTCTTACCCGTTCCAGGACCGCCGACGATAATGGTAATTCGCCCCTTGGGCAACCCGCCCTCCGTGATTTGGTCAAACCCCTGAATGCCTGTTTGGCTCTTTAGCAGAAATTCTTCTCCAGGCTCAACTTGTCGCATCATGATCACTACAAAGTGTTATTTGTTGATCTTTATAGGGTATAGTAAGCAAAAGTTGTATTTAAAATTTCAAGATAGCCCGTGCTCAGTACCATTGGCCAATTTTGATTGGGACGTGCTTGCCAATTGTTCCTAATTGCTCAAGCATATTTAGTTTTCATACACAGATTGGATCGGGCTGAGCCCCAGGTAATGGTTTGCTGGAGCTTTATGGATCGATGCCGCTTCACTTCATTAGGTTAGACCCAGGTGTCCAGCATCCTGCATTCCCGGTCCTTGTAGGACGGCCCCCAAAGCCCAGAAGGCCTGGGGCCAGCAGCAAAACCCTTGAAACAGTATAAAGTGCAAGCAGATAGAGAAGACATTGAAGCATCTGAATAATTTGTTTAGAATCAAAATTGATTTCGATGATAAACCCTTTCATTGGGTTTGGAGGTTAAATTTTATTTTTTTCATCAACCCTCCCCTCTAGGGACCTCATCTAAATTGACCATTCGATGGCTTTGTTATGGATTTGGCTTTCCCAAAGAAAGGCAGGCTCAAGCAATCCATGGAACTATTATTTAAAGCATTGATAAATAATAATAAATATTTATTATTAATAATTAACAACGTTATTTAAATAAAGCCTTACCAAAGGGATACTCCAACTCAGCCCAATGAATTTTCCCATTCTGCTGAGCCAATGCATGTGAGCTTTACAGGAGGTTCTTGGTATGCAGATATATTGCACAGTTTGTAAAAAAATAACCGAGCAGAACTACGTGGGCCTGGAGTTCTATTCCCGAAAGGCCGCGGGCCGCTGCCTGGTTTGCAGGCATACAAATTTTGATGAGTCAATTTTCAAAAAGACCGTTCCCCCGCAGCTTATCAAGCAGGTGGATGAGGAAAAGAAGAAGACCTTCCGGCCAAGCCTGAATGATGACTTGGAGGTGCTGGAAGCCCAAGGGTAATCCTTGGACCAGCGTAATAAAGAGTGCGCCACCATGCCGACGCTGTTTCATTCCTTTAATTTTACCGGGAATTTTTTTGGAAATTTGACTCATTGGTGTGGTAGCGTCCCGCATTTTTTTGGATCTTGACCCCATTGGCCTTAGTTTGTAGCCGCGGTCAAGGCCTCACTCCTTTGTCTTTCCTGGAAAATCTCCCTTTCCCCATAATCTGCCTCTCCAATTTTTCGCAGATCTCGTCAATGGCCTCAAGGAAAGACCAGCTCTCGCCGCTTGCCATTATGGTCTCACCCGGGCTATGGAAATACGCAGTAATGGAGTACTTGTGCCTCTCCCCAGCCTTGGGTCCCACCTTTTCGCGGACCATGACATTCTGCAGGCCC
>JAJRAB010000048.1 GCA_028683025.1 Candidatus Methanomethylicus sp.
CAGAAGAAACTAGCTCAAGGGGTTATCCACTTTAGGAATTGTTTTGGCGTGAGAGTAAGTGGCCCCATCACTATGGGATATGACTATGTGAAAACAGGCTTGATTAGTGGGTTTGGAAACGACTGGTTACGTTTAGGAGCTTTTAAGACTCAACTAGATGGTAGCGACACTGCCCCGTCTGCGGCAATGTGGACAGCATACCCAGGAAGGGGCGATTATAATGGTATCCTTTATATGACCCAAGAAGAGTTGGATGACATAGTTTTAAGAGGTCATGAGGCAGGTTTCCAGGTTTGCGTGCATGCCATGGGTACTCGGGCAATAGAAATAGCTCTAAACAGCTTCGAGCGAGCCTTGAATAGAATCCCCAAAAGAGATCATAGGTTTCGAATCGAGCATTGTCACTTCTGCGAAGAGAAGATCGCTGATCGGATTCGGGATTTAGGTGTGATTCCCGTACTGGCGCCTGGATGGATATACTGGGTAGGGGATTCATATCTGGAGAAATACCACCAAGAATGGCTGGATTGGGTTATCGCAGCCCGTCGTATGCTTGACCATGGAGTCAAAATTGTATTCCACTCGGATATGCCTGTGATTCCTAGCAATCCTCTGCCCGCCATATATTCGGCGGTCAGCAGGAGAACTGAGTCTGGAAAGGAAGTAGGCGTCAAGCAACGAATCGGTTTGAAAGACGCGCTCAGGGCTTACACAGTTAATGGAGCTTATGCGAACTTTGAGGAAAAAATGAAGGGTTCTATAGAAATAGGCAAACTGGCAGATTTGATTGTACTCTCTAATGACATTCTCAGGGTGGAAACAGAAGAAATCAAGAATCTCAAAGTTGATCTGACTATGGTAGATGGTGTGATCCGATACCAAAGAGTAGGAGCTTGAAGGCCATCGCCCCAAGCTTAGGACAACACTGGAGAGAAATCACGCATAGTGAAAAATTGGTCCTGATAGTTTTCAAAACAAAGGACTCGCTTCTTGGATTTTCTAGCGCGGCTCGCGAGCTGTCCCGGGTCCGAAATATTCTATTCCTGCATCAGGGCATCCTTCTAGAATTTTCCACTTTCCTTGGTGCCACTAATCTTAAACTGCTTGGCCGTGGCTTTTTGCGGGAGCATCTCTAATCCCTGTCTGCAGCGAAAGCGATTTCTGTTTTGAGAAATGGGCTACCCAGAGGCGCGAGACAGCACAAATGGAGCTTCCAATATTGCACTCCGGCAATGTTTTTTGGGTATAAAGAGAACTGCAACTTGCAGAGTTCGGTTCTGTAGATGGACTGAGGAACTGGTCACACTCTGCGCGAGAACTAATACCTGAATCTTGCACGAAACGGACTTAAACGGGCAACTTCACTTCTGGAGCTGTATGGGTAAAGGCTTCCATCGCGTGCAAGAAAATTCATGCGTTACCCAAGTAGGGGGAAAGAACCCCCCGTGGTTCGCCTGAGAGCGCCTCTACACAAGGCTTTTGGGAACCCTTGCGAAGTCGAGTAATAGCGAGGCTCTCAGAAGACGGTGTTTTGGGGTCATCTCTAACCCATTGATCATATAGGAGAAGTCTGTCGTGCAAGAAATTTCTTGCACGGGATTTGATCAAAATAGTGCAAGATCCAGGTAATAACTAACCTAAATGCTTTTTCCTTGACAAGGCCAAAGGTATTGAGTATGGTGTCGACACGATGCTTGCAGACCTGTTTTGTAGCTTTTCAACCCAAACCCTTCTAGGCTTTGTCTGGAAGGCCTATTGAGAGGAGGTCATGTCATGAAGCGCGCCCTTGCAAAGTGTTTGACCTTGGCTGTCTGTGTATTGATAATTATATGTTATTCGACTATTTCCCTGGCACAAGAAATCGCCAAGCCTAAAGGGTATCCATCACGCCCTATCACTATTATAGTTTGCTTCGGTGCGGGTGGCGGAACAGACCAAATGGCAAGAGCGATTGCAACAGCCGCAGAGAAGATTGCCGGGGTCCCGATTGTTGTTGTTAATAAACCCGGTGCTGGAGGTTTGGCCGGTATTCCAGAGTTCCTGGGAGCTCCATCCGACGGCTACACACTCCTTCAGCATACCGACAATCTTGTTACAATGTACGCCTCTAAGAAGAGCGATCTCAATCCGGCGACATTGATACCTTTGTTCATTGGTGAAATTGCCGTAACCCAACTCTTCATAAATGCCAAAGACGATCGCTTCAGGACTGAGGGAAAGCCAGATTTTGGAAAGGTTCTGGAATACGCAAGGGCAAAACCAGGTCAGCTCAGCATGGCGAGTTATGGCGGGATTAACACCCAAGAAGGCGTCATCCTCGCTATGCTAGAAAAGCGATTAGGGTTCACATCCAAGAATATCTCGTTTGACAAGCCATCCGAAAGATACTCTGCAATAATCGGAAAACACCTTGATGTTCTTCTTGAGCAGCCAGGGGATGTAAGCCAACTTGTAGAAGCCAATGAAATTCTGCCTGTGCTTTCAATCTGGCCGACGCGCTTCAAAGACTTTCCTGATGTGAAGTGCACAGGGGAATATGGAATTGATTGGCAACCGGTGATGCGATGGCGTTCCCTTTTCATAAAACCTGATACCCCTCCCGAAATTGTCAAATATTTGCAGGATGTTCTGAAGAAGGCTTGGGAAACGCCTGCACATCAAGAATATCTGAAGAAAAAGAAATTGGATATTGTGCCTTCATATAGAACCACCGAAGAGACTCTGAAGATCATTAATAGAGAGATTGAGGTCTATTCCTCTATGTATAAGGAACTGGGTTTACCAAGCCGATAAGACACTTAAATTTTTCCAACAAACAGAAAACATCATAATTAGTTGCACAAGGAGATCCTCCCCATGCGGGTGATAGAACTGTGCGAACCCATATTCTGGATTTGTCTTGGCGGCATCGTCTTCGGTATTTCTTATGGCAACAACCAACCTCTTCCTGGCTACAGATTTGGAGCCTGGGGATGGCCAGCAGCAGTCGCGGGACTGATTTTCCTCTTGGGCTTTTGCCAACTGTTCGCCGTATGGCGTTCACGAACCACGAAACCAGTAGAGGAGACCACGGAGACAACCCAGCAGATTACTGTATCTCCTCCCCTAACTTTCGGCCAAAAAACAACTCGCATTATAGTTTTCCTAATCCCCTTAGGGTATGTATTCTTGATGGACAAAATGGGGTTCCTACTAATTACACCATTCTTTATGGCCTTTAATATGTACCTTCTTGGTCTGCGGAGCTGGCGTAAAATGGTGACCTACACTCTAGGCTTCTACTTCATAGTCGTTCTTACTTTCGTGAAACTCATTTTAACGCCTTTACCCCCTGGAGTTTCGTTCTTCTACAAACTGAACCAACAGCTGGTAAGCCTAATCCACTTCTAGGTTGTTGGAGGAACAATGGACGATTTTATTTTAGGAACTATCCATCTTTTCACTGACCCAATTAGCATCGCCATTTTTTTCCTCGCATTGGTGTCTGGCCTCATATTTGGAGCAATCCCTGGAATCAGTGGGATGACATTAGCCGCCATTTTCTTACCTTATTCAGCCTTTCTAACCATGCCACACGCGTTGATCTTCTACGGCACCCTTTATTGTTCAGGAGTATACAGCGGGGGTGTAACAGCGATTCTTTTTAATATTCCAGGAGATGTTGAAGATGCCCCCACTGCGTTAGATGGCTATCCGATGACGAAAAAAGGCGAGGCCGGAAAAGCTATTGGTTTGTCGGTAGTCTGTGCAGGAATAGGAGGTGTCACTTCCGCCATTCTGATGATGATTGGCACGGAGACCATATCTCGATGGGCAATTCACTCAATCAGCTCAGTTGAAATGTTCTCAATAGTTTTTCTAGCCATTAGCATAATAGCCGGAATGGGAAGCAAATCGGTCATAAAAGGTTGGATATCAATTCTGATTGGGATGTTAATAGGCACTGTTGGGATGGATCCTGTGGGTGGATACCCCAGATTTGCTTTTGGCAGCTACTATGTCATGTCAGGGATAAACTTTAGCGCTCTGATTCTAGGCTTTTTTGCAATCACTGAAGTTTTCGTACAGACAGAAGAGGCAGTTATCGGAGTAGCCCAGTCCCCTCAAAAAGGCCCCATGCGATATCCCTCATTTATAGAGTTTTGGCGCCTGAAATTCAGCATCATAAGATCGACTATTATTGGATTTTTCGTAGGATTACTTCCTGGGGCTGGCTCGGCGGTTG
>JAJRAB010000093.1 GCA_028683025.1 Candidatus Methanomethylicus sp.
AGGGCTTGAAGGCGGAACCGATCATATCCTGGCACAGCCCGAAGAGGCTCGACGTTAACTCAATCCGTACATTTATCCAATCCATTCAAGGAAGGGCCATGGGCAAAGTCGTTATGCCCGCCGAAAGCTTCAATGATAATCTCATTGCACTTGAAGCCTGTTCATCTTTGAATGGGATAAAGCGCCTCATCTTCTGCTATGGCGACAAGGGCAGGATTTCCAGGGTCCTCTCCCCGCTATTCGGATCCGAGTGGTGTTACGCTTCGCTGGAACCGGGGAAAGAGGGCGCCCCAGGACAGCTGGACATCATGACCATGAGGAAGCTGCAGGAGGCATTCCTTTGACCCAGCCAAGGAACCCGAAGCTTTGCTGCCTTCTGGGGGATCCGGTGGAGCATTCCCTTAGCCCACTAATGTTCAATAGTGCATTCCGCACAACAGGAGATGACATCGCATACCTGGCCTTCCAAGTTAAGGCCGAGGATCTTGGCAGTGCCATTGAAGGCTTGAAGGCCCTTGGATTCATCGGTTGCAATGTCACCATACCCCACAAGACAACTGTGGTAAAACTTCTGGGAAGCATGGACAGAAGTGCTGAAATTTCGGGTTCCGTCAATGTGATAAGGAATGAAAACGGTAAGCTGGTAGGTTACAGTACAGATGGCTCTGGAGCGCTTAAGGCAATGGCAGCAGCTGGGATAGTTCCCATTGGAAAACGCATCCAGCTGCTGGGCTATGGCGGCGTTGCCAGGGCAGTTGCCTTCGAGCTGGCCCAGAGGGCAAAACCTAAAGAAATCATGATTGCAGGGAGAGATTTACCCAAGGCAGCCAGCTTGGCAGAAGATATCCAACCTTTGGTAAATGCTGAAGCTGTCCCATTGGACCAGGCTGGTGGCCCCCAGGTTGATATCCTAATTAACTGCACTCCAGTTGGGATGTGGCCCAAGGTGAATGAGTCGCCGATACGAAAAGAATCCCTTGAGAGCTCAACTGTTGTGTTTGACTTGGTTTACAATCCTGCCGAAACCCTTCTCCTAAAGCTGGCAAAGGATCGAGGGTGCAGGACACTTGGCGGTCTGGAGATGCTGGTCCAGCAGGGCGCCATGGCATTTGAACTGTGGCTTGGTAAGAAAGCACCTGTGGATATTATGAGGAAAGCTGCAGAGGAGGGCTTGAAAGAGTGATCGGAAAGGGAACGGCTTTTGGGGCTGCCACAGTGGTTAATGCAATGCCATCTGGGTTTGGCGCAGCATTTGGAGTTGCGCTCAAAACTACAGCCGAAGTGGAGCTTACCGATGTCCTTGGCATCGTGGAGGTGGAAATCTCCGGGTCGCCAGGCGAAGACAAATTGCTTGCTGCTGAAGCATTCCGAGTTGTGATGGAGCACTTCGGGCTGAAACACGGTGCCCGCATCAGGACAAACAGTGAAATACCCATAGCCCGCGGGATGAAGAGCTCCAGTGCCGCATCAAACGCTGTTGTACTGGCGACTTTGGACGCCCTGAACCGGAATTTGGACGACCTGGATATTATACGGATGGGCGTGGAAGCATCTGTCCGGGCCAGGGTAACCCTTACGGGGGCTTTTGACGATGCCTGTGCCAGTTTTCTAGGGGGTCTCCAAGTGACTGACAACCGCCGGAGGGAGATCCTGAAAAGCTCTGGCTTTGAACCCTTGGGCGTGATATTCCTGGTTCCGGAATCCAAGCGATACTCAGGCAATGTTGATGCCTTCCATATGGCAGGCTACGAAAGAGCCTCAAAGCTGGCACTTTCGGATGCCCTCGATGGCAGATACTGGCAGGCGATGTTACTCAACGGATTGTTGATGGCCCATGCTTTCAAAGCTGATCCCGAACCGATACTGGCGGCGATGAGAAACGGGGCCATATCTGCAGGATTATGCGGCAAAGGTCCTGCGATCGTTGCCATTAGCTCAATGGAGAATCAGGAGATAGTGGCCGAAGGCTGGGAGAAATACAACTGCCGGATCATGATGACACAATCCAATTCAAGCAGAGCGGGAAAGGGTGATCTAACATGAATGTCCGGATAAGCAAATCAAAGGTCCGCGGTAAAGTCATAGCACCGCCATCAAAAAGCTTCACCCAGCGGGCAGTGGCTTGTGCCTTATTGGCGGGAGGCAGGTCCATCATCCTGAACCCTTCGGCATCCGAGGATGGCCTCTCATCCCTCAGAGCTGCTGAAATGCTAGGAGAAAAAATTGAGGTGGGAGACCGCTCTTGGACTGTGTCGGGAGGTAAGTTCGGGAGTCCCGAGGATGTGATCCACTGCGGAGGTTCAGCTACCACCTTGAGGCTCTTCGCTGCCCTATCCTCTCTTGCTCCCTCAGCCACAGTTCTGACTGGCGATGCCACGCTGAGGAGGAGGCCCATGCAGGAACTCATTAATGCCATGGACTCCCTGGGCGCTGAATGCTTCTCGACTAGGGGGAACGGTTGCGCACCGATCGTTGTACTTGGAGGAGGGATTGGTGGCGGCGAGGCCATAATAAGGGGTGACGTGAGCTCCCAGTTCATCTCTGCACTCCTGATCTCATGCACCCAGGCTAGGAAGGGGACGAGACTGACATTGAACACCCCCCTCGAATCCAAGGACTATGTTGAAATGACTCTGGACGTGCTCGCAAGATTTGGCGCTCAATGCTCCGCCGATCTGGGTAGGGGAATATTTGAGATCCCCCCTAACCAGCCCCTCTCGCCATGCACTTACTCCGTAGAGGGGGACTTTTCCTCTGCAGCTTTCATGCTGGCGGCCGGTGTGCTGAATGGCGATGTGGAGGTCCAAGGTTTAGCCATGCCGTCCCGGCAGGGTGATCGCAGCATTCTGGAGATAGTCCGGAGAATGGGCGGAACTCTGTCGCAAACCGCTTCCGGAATTATGGCTTCGGAATCGCGCCTCTCAGGCATATCATTGGATGCCCGACAAACGCCGGACCTGGTGCCTGTAATTGCCATGCTGTCAACTAGGGCTGAGGGGAATACCACTATCTCGGGCATAGGGCGCTTGAAGCTAAAGGAGAGCGACCGGATAACAACCATCGCTGAAACGATTAATGCTATGGGTGGGCAGGCGTTGCCCGGCAGAGAGTCAATAGCTATAACCGGTGTAGAGAAAACTATAGGTGCTGAAATTGACCCGCACAACGATCACCGAATTGCCATGGCATGCGCCATATTGGCTCTGGCTTCGGAAGGGGATACTTTGATACGCAATGCTGACTGTGTCTCCAAGAGCTATCCGTCCTTCTTCAACGATCTGAAACAATTGGGGGCAGATGTGGAGGTTTTTCAATGAGCTTTGGATTTGGAAAAGACTTTAGGATTACCGTCTTCGGTGAGTCCCATGGGAACGGAATCGGAGTGGTTGCTGAGGGAGTACCCGCCGGATTCCCCATTAACAGCAATGAGATCCAGCAGGCTCTCGATAGGCGCCGGCCGGGTGGAAACCTGTCCAGTGCAAGGAAGGAACCCGACCGAATCCAACTGCTGAGCGGCATAACCGAAGGAAAAGCAAACGGCGGCCCTATCACCATGATGGTGGAGAATAGGGATGTCGACTCATCCTGGTATAGAAAAAATGAGCATATACCAAGACCTGGCCATTCAGACTATGCTGCCTACATTAAATATGGGGGTTTCAACGAATGGCTCGGAGGAGGCTTCTTTTCAGGGAGAATGACCGCAGCTTTTGTGATGGGCGGAGCCGTAGCCCAGATGATACTTAGGGCGAAGGGCGTAAGGGTGTTGGCTCACCTTATCCAGCTGGGATCCGTGAAATCCAATGCTGAGATCTCCGACTCTTGGATCGAAGAGAACGCTCCCAAGAGCCCAGTTTGGTGCGCAGACAGCGGGGAATCTCTGAAGATGGTTGAGGAGTTGGAGAGGGTTATGGCTGAGAAGGACTCGCTTGGAGGTACAGTGGAGTGCAGGGCAATCGGCCTCCCGGCAGGGATAGGAGAGCCTCTCTTCGACTCGATCGAAAGTGTTCTTTCTCACGGCGTTTTCAGCATCCCTGCAGTTAAGGGAATAGAATTCGGCGACGGTTTCAGGCTCTGCGGAATGAAGGGATCAGATGCCAATGATGGATTTGTGCTGAAGGAAGGGAAGGTTACATTCCTGACAAACCACGCGGGAGGGGTGCTGGGGGGAATAACCGATGGAATGCCGCTAATTATGAGAGTTGCCTTCAAGCCTACGCCTTCCATAGGAAAAGAACAGCACAGCATTGACCTTGAAAAAATGGAGGAGACTGCCATAAGTGTAGAAGGTCGGCACGACCCTTGCATTGCCATCAGGGCTGTGCCGGTGGTCGAGTCAGTGGTAGCGATATGTTTGGCAGATCTGATGATACGTGCGCAGAAAATTGGACGTGTGGAGGTTAAATGAATTGGGAATTGAAGAAAACCGTGCTCGGATAAACAAAATAGACGATGAACTGGTCAGGCTGCTCGATGAGCGAGTGACTGTATGTAAAGAAATAGGGAAACTGAAGGCAAAACAAAACATGGAGGTACTAGACATGGTCCGGGAGAATGAAGTTCTGGAACGGGTCGCCTACTCCTCCGGAACTGCCCCCGCTGAAGGGGTCCGGCTTGTCTTCAGGGAAATCATTTCTATGTGCCGGAATGTGCAGAAACCTCTTTCTGTGGCATACCTTGGACCGGCCGGGAGCTTTTCCCACGAGGTTGCGCTTAGTACCTTTGGCAGCATGTCGCGCTACTTCCCCTGCAGAAGGATTAAAAAAATTTTCATAGAAGTAGATAATAGTAGGAGCGATGTCGGTGTCGTCCCCTTGGAGAATTCCATAGAAGGAGGGGTCAATGAGACCCTCGATTGTTTTATTGATTATCCACTGTCCATCGCAGGTGAGTATCAGCTCCGCATAAGCCAGAATCTATTGGTGGACCCAAAGGTCAATTCGTTGGGAGAGATAGAGCGTATCTATTCTCACCCCCAAGCGCTGGCCCAATGTGACGGCTATATAACCAAGTACCTGAGCGACAAGGACATCATAGTCACGGAGTCCACTGCCCGGGCGGCAGAGCATGTGCTAAGGGACATCAAGGGAGCGGCCATCGCCAGCAGAACCGCTGCCGATCTCAATGGCCTGAAGATCTACGAATCAGGGATTGAGGACTCGGCAAACAATTACACGCGATTCGTAATAATCCGTAAAGGGGGAACGCCCACAGCAGGCGAAAAGACCTCAATCATCTTTGCCCTGGAGCACGAACCGGGCGCCCTCGCTTCTGTCCTGCAGGAGTTTGCAAAGCACGGAATAAACATAACAATGGTTCTCTCGAGACCAATGCCCCTCAGAAACTGGGAATATTTCTTCTATCTCGATTTTGAGGGTAGCGCCAATAACGACAATGCCGCTGAAGCTTTGAAAGTGATCAGGGGGAAGACTAGATTTCTGCGCATACTGGGAAGCTACTCAAAGTTGCAGTAGTTGGCACCGGCAGGATGGGCCAATGCCTTGCGACTTTACTCCAAGGCAATTGTGAAGTGACCATCTGCAGCAGGGATGTACGTAAGGCAGCAAAAATAGCTTCAAGATACGGCTGTTGCGCTTCAAATTTGGGCGATTGCTCTGACCAGGAGATTGCAATCCTCGCAGTTCCAACTGGCGCACTGGTCGAAACAGCAGGCAGCATTGCGGGAATAATGCCAGTTGGCTCCCTCGTCATGGACATCTCGTCCGTCAAGTGCGGGGTCATTGATAAAGTCCAGAAAGCCACCGCAGGAAGAGTAAACTATGTCAGCATCCATCCCCTCTTCAATACACCCCGAGCGAGGACCAAAAATACATTGCTGGTGCCTGTGAACCCTGGAAGCTGGGTGCCACCACTAACTGATCTTTTGGAAAAGTCTGGAATGCGGGTAACTGAAGTTCAGGCTGAGGAGCATGATAGGATAATGGCTGCGGTGCAGGTTACCCATCACTTTGCGCTCCTCTCTCTGAATTCATCCCTATATGAGATGGGTTACCCTGATCGCAGAAGCCTAGATCCCTATCTTACCAACAGCCTTGCCAAAACCCTGCGAACCATCGAATCGCTCGATAGAAATGGAGATACCATTAGTATGATCCAGAAGTGCAATCCATTCGCTAGATTTGCCAGGAAAAAATTCATGGAAAAGGCACTTGAGCTTGACAGAAGGCTCTCTGCCCACTGATGGACCTCTACCCTATTCCTTGGGAGAACTTGGGCATACGGTTATCTTTCACTTCGGCATTAGGATTACACAATGCCAATTCACCAAATAATGGGGAACATTTATGGCAAAAAAGACCGATACTGAAAAATTGAGAGACAGTAAGGATTTCCCCCGAATAGTGCCCATAAGCACCAAGATGAGTAAGCGGTGGGGGACTGGCACAATAGTCATACCCACACCCATGGAAGTTTATGAACTCATGTCACAAATCCCCAATGGGAAATTAGCGACCATAAATGACCTACGCGCAGCCCTTGCAAAAAAGCACGGAGCCACAATCGCGTGCCCCATCTGCACAGGCATTTTTGCCCGCATTGCCGCAGGTGCTTCCGAGGAAGGGAGGGGAGTGGAGAAGATCGCCTATTGGCGGACGCTTAAGGTGGGAGGCGTTCTAAACGAAAAATATCCGGGCGGGGCGGAAGCCCAGAGCAAGCTTCTTGAGCTTGAGGGTCATACCGTGAAGAAAAAGGGAAGCCGCTACATTGTTGAAAATTATGGAAAGAAGCTGGCAGCCTTTGATTAAATAACTGCTGGTTATGACAATAACAAATATTCAGTCCGTTATGATTTTTATTGGCTTTTCCAAGTAGCTTCTGATGGATTCCTGCATCTTGAGTAGTTTGGGGCTGTCCTTCTTTAGCATCCATTCATCTATTTTGCTTAGAAACAGTTGCGTTTCAATTCCCTCCTCCATGAAAGCGCCAAGTCCCAGCTCCTCGATCCGATCCGCATTCCATTCCTGTTCGAATATCATCGGAAAGGCTAGAACTGGAATCCCGCAGGCAAGTGATTGGTAAATAGTTCCATTTCCACCATGGCATATCATCAGGTCCATTTTTGGCAGGATCGAAAGGTGATTGATGAAGGGGCGGCTGAGTATGTTCGGTCCGTAAAGCGAAGAATTCGAATCGCCTGAGACTATCATTCCGTACTTTCTGAAAGGAGTGTCGGCAAGAAATTTTAATTTTTCCAGATCACCAGTGCTGCCAGCTGTGATTAGGATCCTCCTCTCAAATTTCGTTATGAATTCGAGAAGCTCCACCTCCTCACGGCCATTAATGTAGAACAGTGGACCAATAAAACTATAATTTGAAGGCATTTTTATCTGGGGAAAGATCTCAGGCAGGTCGCAGATCAGATTGATGTCGCCCTCAAACTCGTCAAGGTAAAACTGCTGCTCCCGAAGCTTGAGCTCCTTTCTTATGGCTCTGAAAGGCTCATGGATCTTACGGAATGAAGCATTCTCGATCCTGTGAGTCAGCATATCAAATACTTTGGAGGGTATCTTCTTTGAGTACTGGTATCCGGGGTGTTTCCTAGAGACCTTCCGGGTATATCGGTAATATTTTGTCATATAGCCGTTCAGCAAAGAGACAAACTTTGTAGATGTCCTCTCAGCTGCCATTTTCAGAGGAAGCGAAGTATCGCCCAGTACAAGTTCTGGCTTGTACTCTTCTATTGCCTTGATTTGAGAATAAAGTACCCTTTCGATATGCTTCTTGCTTATCCATGAGAAATCAAAATCCAATGCAGCTTGCCTAATTTCTTCCGAATTGAAATTTTCTGCACTGAACATCTCAAATCCTGAATCGGCTATATAATTCCTGTACTTCTGGGAAGCTGCAACTTTTATTTCAAATTGATCCTGAATCCTTTTTCCCAGTTCAAGGCAACGGAGATAATGCGCCGCCATATCCATGGGAAATATTAGGAGCAGCGGTTTTTTCTTTCCAACCATTTTTATTTTCCTCTGAAGTAAGATGCCATTTTTACGCTGATTGCGGTAGCTGATGCAAGATTAGCAGTAAGATATTCTTTTATAAATTTCCAATTTTTTTTATAATCCTTTCCAATTCAATTTCCACACGACATATTCAAATACGCACCTAAAACATATTTTTTCGCTAAATAGACCGTGTTCTTTCTTGCCTCTCATTTAATTCGATCAGTGCTCACTAGCATTCCTGACTAGACTGGCAATAGGCTGCACAAGATCCCATAATTGAGACATTATTATAGCATTACCAAGTTGAAAGATCGTGTTAGGCGTAAAAGCCTCTGATGATACTCGTGTGTTTTCCCTCTGCTTGCCTAAAGGCTTGATCTGTTGATCATTTCGCTTACTCTGGCAGCAGCATTCCTGCCACCAATGACTGCTTGGGTAAGGTCATATGAAGTTGAATCCATGCTGATTTTGCTGATTGCTAGAACCTTAGGAAAGCCCTCCACAAACATATCTGGTGTGGTCTTGTAATCATGTTTTGTGGCAATGATCACCGCATCGTATTCATCGCATAGGTCCTTCAGTTCCGATTGGCCGCTAATAACCCAGTTGCCATGATATTTGATAGGTGGAAGCATTAGGCTGGCTATTCCATCATCAACTAACTGTTTGTGAACGGCTCCCTTTTGGGCCGCCTCATAAAGGTCCGTGCCAGCCGAGACTGGTCGATCCTTAATATCGACTTCAAAACCGAGGCGGGCAAGGAAATGGGCACAGACAAGTCCCGATGCACCCCCTCCAATAACACAGGCTTTTTTCCCAATTGGAGTTTCCATTGGGGCTATCTGCCCATCTCTACCTGCATAATCCATGACCCACTTGAACAGTTCCCTTATCTTTACTGCCCTTATGGCGTAAGTCTTTCGCACGCAGGCTTTTTCACATCTCTCTTCAGACGGGCAGATGTAACTGCATATTGCCTCCAGTGGGTTAACATCACGTATTAGCCTAGCCGCACCTACAAAATTTTTGGCTTCAATTCTCCGGATCACCCCTGCGATATCAATGCCAACCGGGCATGCGCTCTTGCAGGGTTGGGACTCGCAGTATTGACACTCCCTGGCTAAAAGGCTGGCATTCCCGGGAGTGTTGGAGATAGATTCTGGTGTCAAGGACTTTTGGTTTTCCTTTATATATCTCACATAATCCTTTTCAAAAACCATTTGCGAAAATTCGGGCTTGCCCATTTCCCGGAGTATCAAATTGGCAGCTCCAAAACCTGATGCCACCACTGCTGGTGTACCCATGCCCATGGTAGTGGAATCGCCGCAGGCATACACGCCCTGCCAGGCAGTCTTGGCATGCAGCCGCTTTGTCAATTCTTGGCCCATCATCTGCTTGGGTCCGCCAACACACCCCCATGTCTTTAGAGTATACCTCTCGATTGTTGAAGGCGTCGCAATGATAAGCTTCCTAATCCCTTTACGAAACTCTGGAAATCGCTTGGTAATCTCATCTACTATGAGATCCGCCTGCCTCCTCTTTTTTTCCTTGTATTCTTCTGTCTGGTATTCTTTTTCAAAAGGCCTCGGCCATTTTTGATCAGGTGCAGGAGAGAAAATCGTTACGATATGTTCATCTTCCGGGCAAAGACTATGATCATCGATTGTGGGAATATACATGGTGATGTCGCCCATATCGATATTGGACGTGTTTGAAATGAAATATTCAACAGGGTTTGTGTCAGGTGGGAATGCCTGTTTGTCTATCACGGCATATAAAACCATGGCCGGATAGGTTGGTACTAGCGCATTAACCCATTTTTTCTGCTCGTCGGTGACTTTTTCTTGGGGGATCAAATTGAGGAAGAGGTTCCACACTGTTGTGTCTGACAGAACCCTGTCTGCCTTGATTGACTGCCCCTCCGAAAGCCTGACTCCGCAAGCCTTGTTGCCTTCAAATATTATCTTCTCAACCTTTTTCCTGTAGAGCATAGTTCCGCCATATTTCTCAATAGCCTTCTCAAGCAGGTTGGTGTAGGTCTGGGCTCCCCCAGCCACATAATAGGTCCCACCATTGTGGTTGTCTGTGAACATGGTTAGGGCCATTATTGCCGGAGTCTCACTCATGCTTGTATAGGCATAGCTGGCACAGAGCTTATCATAGAATTCAAGAAGCCTCTGGCTTTTTATATAAGGCCCCATGAGATCCTTTGCTGACTGGGATATCAATTTGGTAAGTTTCACCACCCTAAGGGGATTGGACAGAAGCATTTTCATCTTATATGAATCCGACATCTCGCTGGGGGGCGTGAGGATGTTCTTGTTCTCGATATACCTTTTATACAGTCCTGTGAGATAACCGTACAACTCTTCCAGTTCATCCTTCTCCTTAGGGAAGTACTTCTCAAGCTCCGGGAGAAACTTGTCAAGATCCTTCCAGACCATGATTTCCTGACCCGAAAAATCGAGCCGGAAAAATTTTTCCCTTGGGATTATTGTTATGGGCTCCTCAAGAATGTTCACAAGTATATGGTGAAGATTGTAGCCCTTATTGCCGAAGCCAAATATAAGCGCTGCACCGCTGTCAAAAACTCTACCCTCCCTGCGGAAGCTCGTGCAAGCTCCACCGGGGAGGCAATGCTGCTCGATCACAATCACGTTGATACCTTGTTTGGCGAGAAGGCTAGCTGCAGTTAACCCTCCTAACCCTGCGCCTATGACTATGACGTCGTATTTACCCTTAAGAATTCTATCTGGGGTCATTGAGCCCATATATAAGGCAATAGAACTGATGATAATTAAACCTATTCTTACTTGTATTCGTAATTAGAGATCAGGGATCCGCCTAATACTCCATAGCCCTTAGCTGCCAGGTTAGCCTGTCTTGGATCGCAAGCTCTTCCATCATCATTTTCAAGTATGTCCTTAGCGGCTTTCCATCCGTCTGGGCACGAATCTTTGCTTTCTGTACCGCCCATGAGATGGCGTTTTCAAGAAGATTCTGCTTATGAATACTCGATGTTTTTGAGCAGAATTTCTCATTCCAGTAATCGCAGGTTCCACCAATCCTGCATTGCATCTCCTCAGGCAATTGCTCAATAGCCGAAATAATTTCTGTCTCCAGCCCGTTCTTCGCGAAATATTCATCTATCAAGCTCTTTGAGGTATTTGAAAGCCAAACAGCCACACTTAACCACCATTCACCTAAAGTGTACTTGAGTTTCATTAGTTAGAAAAATCTGTATAAATAGTTTTGCTTTTTTATAGTATTATATTATAATATGCCAATTTATTTTATAATTATGTAATTATAGATTTAATTTATCATAATTTATCATTTATAACTCAGAATAATGATTGGATGCAAGAAGAAGAAAATTATTAAAAAATAAAATTGGAAAACTGCGAGATTGACTTTAAACTAGAAGCTTAGTACCTTCTTGGGCTTCTTCGTTTAGAATAACACTCGCGGCAGTATACTGGTCTAGTTCCGTCTGGCTTGAATGGAACTTCGCATTCCTTACCGCAACTTGCGCAAACTGCCTTGTGCATTTCTCTAGCTGCCATTTCTGACTCAACTCCTTTAATATTTGATGCAAAATATGCTGTCTTTTTGCACGTCTCCTTCACTCATACTAAACCTATTAAACTTTTCCTCTGATACCCGCTTCCCACCATGAAATTTTCTGCTTGCACTGCTTAAATTCGCGTTCGGCATATTGGGAAAATCCTTGATCAGGGTAGGTTATCTCAGTCGGGTAAATTTCTTGTCATCTTGAAATACAAGACTCTCGATCATCATTGATAACGCATGTTTTCGCTAATCCCAACACCTAGCCCCTGTTTAAAAAGTTTAAGTGAACCCAAGGTGCGCGCAAACCTTTCTATAGTTCTCGGCTGAGGGTTGCGCTTTATAGTGCCTGATTATTTCCTTGAGCGCCTCCTTATCCCATACAAAGTGAGGCTTTAGCAATTCGCCGATTGAATCCTTGAAGAAGAGGTATCCTACCATCGAGACCAGGTTCCTGCATTTCCTCTTCCTGCTTGCAGTCTCGAAGTCGATGATATGCGGCTTTCCAAGGCGGTTCACAATTATGTGCTTCTTAGAGTCTGAAAGCTCACCGTGATCCACTCCGCCAGCGTCAAGGCGGAAGCACTGCTCTAAGAGTTCTAAAACAGCCCCCCGCACCTGCCCTTTTTCGGGTTGG
>JAJRAB010000008.1 GCA_028683025.1 Candidatus Methanomethylicus sp.
TTCATAAAGGCATCTTTGAAGGATATCTGGTGCCATTTCGCTGCCCAGATCGACGTAGTCGGCAAAGTCAGCTGCTGCAATCAGCAGTTCCCTCCTGGAATCGTCGCTGCCGCCGTACTTACCAAAGATGGTTGTCGGCATTATGGACGCTATCTTCGGGATGGTCACATGGGCCGAGGACGAGAAAAGATAGCGGATTGAGTCTGGAGTGAGGTATCGGATGCTATCCAGCCTCAGCTCCAGGAGGTCCGCGCCCAAGTTTTCGGCTTCCACGGCAGACCTGATCATTCGCTGGGCCTCATCTTCCATAAGGGTCACGCATATCTTCGGCCTAATAACCAACGACCCCCCTTATGGCTGAGACCACCTTCTCCCTAGGCGGATCGGAAACCACAACGCCATTTCCAAGTCCGTTTGGCAGGGCAAAGCGCCATTTCCCTGCGCGTATTTTTTTATCATTTGCCATCAACTCCAGGATCAGGCTCGGTTCCACCCCCCTCAGGCTGGTGGGCAGACCGTAGGATCCTATAAGCGCCTTAAGCCTCTCCAGCTCGTCCCGAGTTGCCAAGTCCAGCTCCACGGCTAGGCTGGTCTCCCCTACCATCCCTACCCCAACGGCTTCCCCATGGCTGAAACCATGGTATTTCATTGCGGACTCTATGGCATGCCCTAAAGTGTGGCCAAAGTTGAGCAGAGTCCTAAGATCACCCGACTCCCGCTCGTCCTGAGACACTATGCTTGCCTTGAGTTCCGCAGCCCTGGAGATGGCATGGATCACGGCTTCTCCGTTTATCATGAGCAGCAACTGGCGTTCCTTCTCAAGAAAGCCTAAGAGGTCCAAATCCAAAATGGCACCGTACTTTATCAGTTCCGAGATGCCAGACCCCATCTCCCTCTGGGGGAGCGTCGCCAGGGTTCCTATATCCGAAAGCACGAGGCTTGGCTGGTGGAATGCGCCTAGCAAGTTCTTGGCTTCCGGAAGGTTGATGGCAGCCTTGCCACCTATGCTGCTGTCAACCTGGGCCAACAGCGTTGTAGGAATATGGATTATGGGGATCCCGCGCATGTAGGTTGCAGCCACAAATCCGGCCAGGTCTCCGACGCACCCACCTCCAAGGGAAACGATCAGGGTGTCTTTTCCTGCGTTCATGGCAACGAGTTTCTTGACTACAGTCGTGTAGGTTGCCAGGGTCTTTGCCTCCTCACGGTCAGGCACCCTCACAACCTCGGAAGCGATCCCGCACTTGGCCAGGCTCTCCCTCACTGCTGGGCTATACATGACTTCCACTCCTGGCACTGTTAGGATTACAGCCTTTCTGCTTGTCAGCAGGTCTTCCATGTAATTACCTGTATGGGGCAGAAGCCCCTTGCCGATGAGGATCGGGTAACTCCTATCTCCCAGGTCCACAGTTATGCTCTTCAAATGCATGACCTTCCTACGGCTTTTGCAACCTTCTCCACCTCACCCATGAGGTGCTTGAATTGGTCAGGGGTAAGTGACTGGGGGCCATCGCTAAGAGCCGATTCCGGTTTGGGGTGCACCTCGATCAGCAGCCCGTCGGCACCCGCTGCTATCGAAGCCTTGGAGGCACTGAGCACGAGGTCCCTCCTGCCAGTGGCATGGCTTGGATCAGCGATGACAGGCAGGTGGCTGGTAGCCTTTGCCAAGGCCATCCCTGCCACGTCGAGCACGTTTCGGGTGGCGGTCTCAAAGGTCCTAATGCCCCTCTCGCACAGGATGACTTTCCAATTTCCGCTGAGTAGGATGTACTCGGCCGAGAGCAACCACTCCTCTATGGTAGCCGATATTCCCCTCTTCAGTACTACCGGTTTTCCGGACACCCCTGCGGCTTTCAGGAGCTCAAAGTTCTGCATGTTCCTCGCTCCGATTTGAATGCCATCAGCATATTTTGCCACAGGTCCAACCTGATCGGGTGAAGTTGCTTCGGTCAGAACCGGTATTCCCGCCGCATCCGAAGCCTCCCGGAGCAACCTGAGCCCCTCCTCGCCTAGCCCCTGGAAGGAATAGGGCGAGGTCCTCGGTTTGAATGCGCCTCCCCGAAGAACCCGGGCTCCGGCAGCCTTGACGAGCTTCGCCGACTCCTGGATCTGCTGCCAGTTTTCAACTGCGCATGGTCCAGCGCAGACAATGATCGCCTCTCCTCCAAATTCGGCGTCTCCAATCCTAACCCTCGATGTTCCCCCCTGGATAAGGCGGCTGGCGAGGGGGGCGGCGTCATTGATATTGATGACACTTCCCTCGGGCAGACGGGATAGGAAAGTGTCAGGTATTCGGTTTTTCACCACGTATAAAATGCCATTGCCCGAGGGGTCATGGACTGCCCAGAATATACCAAGTTCTTTTTCGAATTCCTCTGACCGCCTGGGGAGCTTTATGATCATGGCACATTGCCTCCCTTAATGGCAGCCAGTTCACGGGCAATGGCAGCAGCCTCCAGGCCGTGCTTGCGCATTAACTCATCCCTGGGTCCTGATTCGCCGAAGTCGTCATTGACCCCCAGCCGCTTTACCAAGACAGGGCATTTGTCAGCAACCAGTTCCGCAACAGCTCCCCCGAGTCCGCCGATTATGCTGTGTTCCTCTACGCAGACAATGTGCCCAGTATCCCTTGCTGCAGACAGAACTGCATCTTGGTCCAGGGGCTTGACAGTGGGCATATGCAGCACCCGAGCGCTTACCTTTGCTTGTTCCACAGCCTTGAGAACCTCGGGCGTCATCCCACCGTTTGAAATGACGGTCATATCGCTGCCATCCCTCAGGATTGCCGCCTTACCTAATTGGAAGACCCTATCTCCCTCCAGGAATCTCAGATCCTCGTCCCTCCCAAGCCGGAGGTAGGTGGGACCGCTCATCTCTATCAGAGCCTCCGTGGCTTCCCGTATCTCCTGCTTGTCCCCCGGAACCACAACGGTCATGTGTGGCAGGACCCTCATGAGCGCCACGTCCTCCAGCGACTGGTGGGAGCTCCCCTCCTCCGATGCCGAGAGGCCCGCATGGGTGCCGACTATTTTCACATTAAGGCTGACCCTGGCGATGGTAGACCGTATCTGCTCCCAGGCCCGCATCAGGAAGGGTGCGAATGCAGCAATCACAGGTATGTTGCCGCTCAGGGAAAAGCCGGCGGCTATCCCTACCATATCCTGCTCGCTGATTCCGACATTGAAAAACCGGTCGGGGTGCCTTTGGCTGAAGGCGTAGACGTTAGTGGGCTTTGCCACATCCGCTGTGAGGACCACCAGGTTGTGGTATTGATCCCCCAGCCTGAGCAGGGTTTCACCGAATGCAGCCCTCATTGGGATGCCTCCTCCAGATCCTTTATGGCCGCCAGATACTGCTCGTTGCTGAGCCTTATTTTGTGGCCCTTATTGGTATCCTCAATCATCTGGAGACCCTTTCCCTTCAGCGTGTGGGCGATTATGGCAGTGGGCCATTCGGAGAGCTCGCTCAGGTCCAGCGTGTCAAGGAACTTTTCGGGATCGTGGCCATCGACCATGTAGGTCTGCCAGCCGAAGCTCTCCAGCTTCCCTTTGAGCGGGACCTTACGCTTTATCTCCTCCGTTCGATCATCGAGCTGCCACCCGTTCCGGTCGATGACGAGAACCAGGTTGTCCAGCTTAAGGTGGGCGGCGGTCATAAGGGCTTCCCATATCTGCCCCTCATCGCATTCACCATCGCCCACAAGGACATAAACCCTGCTTCTGCTGCCGCGGCGCTTGGCGGCCACTGCCATCCCTATACCAATGGAGATCCCCTGACCAAGGGAGCCAGATGGCGCATCGACGCCGGGGGTCCTCAGATCTGGATGCCCCTGCAATCTGGAGTTCATGGCCCTTAGGGTTTGCAGCTCTTCCCGGGGGAAGTAGCCCGCCTCAGCCAGGACAGCATAGAGTGCGGGGGCAGCATGCCCTTTGCTCAGTATGAACCGGTCGCGTTCGCTCCAGTCCGGTCTGTGGGGGCTGTGCCGCATTTTCATGAAGTATAGGGTTGCAATCATGTCAACGCAGGAGAGGGAAGACCCGACATGGATTCCCCCTTCCGTGTTGGCAGTCATGTCCAAGACCGACCTCCGGATGGACTTTATCCGCTCCTTCAGGAGCTGGATCTCATCCATATGCCGCTGGTCAATGATTTCCAGCACGGCGTTCACTGCAAAACCCTCCCTAGGCTAGGTAAGTTAACTGCGGAAGAGCCGCGCCAAGATGCTTTTTCAAGGACAATTTCTACAGAATTCAGATTGTTTAATGGAACCCGTCCACAAGTGATGGCGGGTCTTATAGATATTGGAATTGGCTCACTCTGACCACCTTATTAGCTCCTACTAATCCTTCAGAGGTTATATTAAACGTTTTGGGCAACTTTTTTTGGAGCGCCGGGGTTCGAGGATGACTCGCAGCGGTTAGGCATATGGCAAATTAATGGATAATAGGGAAATAGATAAAATCTGTAAAAAGCAAGTATATGCAAGTGCGAAAGTGGTGACCTGTATGAATTTGCCTAGACCTGAAAGGGATTTGCTGTTTGCAGTTGTGGGAGTGATTGCTTTTTCAATAGTTTCATTTTGTCTGCTGCAGCCGGTCATGGCTGAGGGCTCAAGCAACCAAACTCTTCCGCAGTTTTTCACATCTACGAATCAAGGTGTAGTTAGAGTGTTTGAAAACGGCTCAACTCAACTTTTTAGCTTTAGGTCGGGTTATTCGCTCGAGGTTTATGGTGATGAGATTTATGTGAATCAGAATTACCGGCGCATCTCGATTTACTCCCTGGATGGGGTCTATCTAAGGAACATCAGCATCCCTTCATCTGTCACCTATTTAACATTTGCAACATTGCCAAATGGAGGGATTGCCTTCTTTGACAATGATGAGGATAAGATCTTCATCGTGAATTCGACTGGGAATCTTGTGGCCAGCGTCAATATGTCGGATTCCCCGAATGACAGCCTGCAGAATGTGGACGGCGTTGTTGTGAACAATCAGCTTATAGTCTCGGAAGATGGAAACAGCAATGTCCTGAGGGTTGATCTGACTACCTATCAAGTATCGGTTTTCAAGAACCTGAGCGAAATTCCCACATGGATTGGGGCCATTGATTATTCCAACGGATACTATTATGTCTGCGGACCGAACTCCATATACAGGTTCATGGAGAACACCAATTCTACAAAGGTAGCTGAAGTGCCAGATGAAAATATAGTGGGCATAGCCGTAGTGGACAATTACGCCTACGTGGCCGTGAATTTTGGAGGTAAAATTTACAAAGTCGATTTAAAAAGCGGTGCCAGTTCGATATTTGCATCGAACCTGAGCTATCCCGAGGATTTGGATGTTGCTCGTGCCATAACCACTGGGGAGGATTATACAGCATATTATGTGATTATTGCTGCATTAGTTGTGGCTGCGGCGGTGGCTACATTTGTGTTTTTGAAAAGGAGACGCTGAATTTCCTTTTTTTAAAGCCAAGTCTCTCTATAATGGGATCTCGCATGTGTTGTTTTCTAAAGAAGAGGAAATTGCTATATGCCAGAGATGAATAAAAGGGTCGTAGTCCAGCTGTAGGGGCCGTAGTCTAGCTTGGACCAGGATGCAAGCCTGGGGCGCTTGTGATCCCGGGTTCAAATCCCGGCGGCCCCATCATCAAACCTTCTTTAGGTGCTGCAAAGAAGCTTTACCAAGAAAGACGCTTTTTAAACATCCACGAAACGGTTACAGTAATCAAGATTTGAAAGGGGGACATAGACAAGGATCACTTCCTGGAGTTTTGCAAGACGGACCTTGACCTCACCAGGACCACTGCTATGAGCTATTTTTATTCAACCCGCAAATTCCTTGTTTCCAGTGGGGGCAATTTTGAGATCCAGACTATGAGGAGCTTTTTGGCCCTGGTCGAGAATCCCTCACATTCAACGATTACCTTAAGGTCTTCCTAGCATACTCCCATTTCATGGACCTTCCAGTGCCAACTTTTCATTAAGCACGTTGAGGCCCCCATAATCATAGCCCCCAAAGAAAAGGATGTTAGGGATTTTTATTATGCATTGGACGAGGACTATGAGCGCCTAGTTTACCTGAGTTTAGTATCAACCGGCCTGTGCCGTCGCGAGCTCCTAGATCTCCCCAAGATCCTGACCTACATTGCACACTTTACAGCACACCTCCAATCGGCAAACTCCCATCATCGGGCATCATGGAAAGAGAGGTTGATTTATCATCATTGAGGAAAGTTTTTACAAGCTATAGCCATGAAAATATTCAATTTCATAAGTCTGTTATTAACCAAGAAATAGATTAGCCGCCGGCGTTAAAAATTGACATGCAAAAATAATATTTCCAACTTGCCTGCAACCCCGCCCCCAAAACAAACAATAGGTCGCAGCACTTTCCTTGTAACTTTATTCGTTTCCATACTAATTATTGGGGCGGTATTTTTTGTAATGAACAGCCAACTGACACAACAAAGGGCTGAGTTTAATGCTAACTATGCATCGTTGCAAAGCTCGAAGGACGTTTTGCAGTCCAACTATATTGCTTTGAACACGAATTATACTTCATTGCAATCGAACTATTACACGCTTAGCTCAAACCATGCAATACTGCAGTCCAATTACAATACTACGCAAACCCAAAAAAATGCATTGCAATCGAATTATGATTCGTTGGGGGTTTCATATACAAACCTAATGTCAGATTATTACTTCCTCAACGGCTCATATGTTGATACTTTGGACTCGTACAGATCTTTGAATGAATCAGCTTCTTTGATTATGAATGTGCTAAACTCATATACACTTGTAACGGACTCCTTTGAGAGGACACTGGATGATGCGGCAATTCGTAAGACTTCATCAGAAACTGTTGCTGCTGTCGGTGGAACGACAAATTTCTGGCCAGCAATGCAAAAGATCTACAATTATGTTAGGACCAATGTTGATTATGTCCATGACATCGAAATGCCATACCCTTCATTATGGCAGTGGCAAACATTCGAAAATGAAACGTATTTCACTAATATCAACATTTCAACGACACAAAATTACATACAATCGCCAGAACTGACATTGGATATTTTGCAGGGCGACTGTGATGATATGGCAATATTAAATTATGCAATGATAAAATATTTTATGATTTACGTATCTGGGAGTGAATATGACCTTTACCTCGCTCAAATTTCGTTTTCGGGTGGGGATGCACACCTTGCAATCATATTGCCAGTCACCGGTGACAGAATCACCATAATTGATCCAGCTGGAAATTATCTTACGGAGTCTTACTCAACAATTGACGCACAGTCCACACTGATTGAATTGCAGGCATATTCAAGCTATTGGAATTCACATGGTTACGGCTCAATTACTTCCATGTCAATTTACAACATCACAGTTGTGGATGGCGATTACAACACCATTATCGAGGATGGAAACTTAAACCAGGTAGCTAATGCGATAAATAATATTACATAACAATTTTTTTCTTTTTATGCCACATTCGCTAAGCTTTAGCGTAACAGTCCCGGTATCGCGATCAATTCGTGGATAATCTCTTTTTGCCAAGACAAATTGTAAAAAAATAATACGAATTTTTCCAGATTATTTTTTTTTTCAAAATATATCTCTGGCCTGAATTGCAAGGGCTCATTTGATACAACCTTTTTAGGTTCATCATATATTTTGCAGCTCACAGTTGTTATTTTTTCATCTTTGGTAGTTAGTATGTCCGGCTCACCATTCCCCCCTAAATGCTGCATACCATAACCCTGTTGCGACAGCCTGAGCGTTACCGCGTTCTCATATATCCCACCCAAATGCTGTTTGGACTCACCCTGTACCTGTTTTTTCCATCCGTTAACCATAGGCTGCATGTCAGCTGATCCCAATATCTTGAGGGCTGTATCCCTGTGGGTTGCCCCTTCCCTGATCATTTTGTAGCACTTTGCGCGTTCAGCCCATTTGGGATCCTGAATGAGCTTCTCGACAACTTGTTCGAAATCGAGTGCTCGTATGTACTTCGTAAACTAAAACACAGCCACAACCAACCCCACACACAAACACACACGGAACTGTTCAATTATCATGCCTTGTCCATTTTGAAAAAATCTATCCATTTCAAGATGTAATCTCTTGCAATATTGTATCCCCTTTCAAGAAAAATGGCGGCACAAATTGCTTCCAGTGTATTGGCAAGGACACTCGGTGTTTCTTTCACTTCCTGCGAGCCCCTGCCCGCTTTGATCAGCTCGCCAATACCAAGAGTGTTGGCTATGGACGTTTGGCCCTCCTCTGAAACAAGTAGTTGTTTCTTTTTGTCCGCATTGCCTACTTCAATTTTTTCGTCCTTATAGATCATCTCAAGGACAGCCAGGTTCCATACTGCATCACCGAGGTGTTTCAGCTCGTTATAGTCCTCGCCTTCTTTTCCTTCATTAAAGGACGAATGGATCAGTGCATTTTTGAGATGCCTGCTCCCCTTTATTTCATTCAGGATTTCCTCCAGGGATGAATTCACTCCATCATCTCTCCTTTTACGGCCCATTATGGCTAGCTGAATACTGATTTGTATTTGATCCTTATGAGAACATCCTTTGGCTTTGTTCGATATGTCTTTACAGTTCGTGTTATGGACGATAAGAAGGGAACTGCAGGAAGAATCGATTATTCAAAGAGTTCCTCTGTTTTTATTGTGAATTTCGCTTTATTTAGAATGCTATTATTTCAAAATGATTACAACAATCTTGTTTTCATTAATTTATTGTTTATGTGTAATACTTACATACATTTTTAATATATTAACTAAAATATTCTTTTATATATAAAAAAGTACAATTATTGACATATTTTTATAATATATGTATTAAAGTTCGAAATCTTGAATAAGTTAAATATTAAATAGAAAATGGGCACATCTTTTAACTAGCTTTAGGGAACGCGCACCCGATTAATCATGGAGTGACCCGCTCCTTAAAAAAAAAGCGCTTGGGGCGCTTTATGAATTCCAAAACAGAGTTGAGTTGAAGTATATGCTGTCCCGAGGAGTGAGCCCAGTTGTCGCAACACTCTTGCTTGTAATGATTGTAGTTGCTGCAGCATTTGTCATTATGGGAATCGTCAGATCCGATATGTTCTCGCCAAATACAGGCTATCAAGTAAACAAGGACCTTGAGAATCTGAAAACTGTGCAAGTCAAGGCTTTGCAGGATGATACTTTCCGCATATATGTCTTGAATAAAGGCGGCGTGGATATTGTAATCGATAGGCTCTATATGAAGGATGGGTTTGGCAATGTAGTTGCTGTTGTGACTGTTGGAAATGTTACAGTCAAGGTGGATCAGATCAAAGAGATTTATGTTGATGGGTACGGCCTTGACTCATGGAAATGGTTCGACATCACATTTGTTACAGAAAGGGGCAACCAGTTCAATGCTGAGCTTTATGGCAAACTTGGAGCGAATTTTCCTTATAACCCATACTTCAACATGAGTGAGTACTTGTTTTACGTATCAAGGGTTACAGTGAATGACATGATAGTGAACAACTCGCAGGTATATCAAAACTTATCAAGGATAGACGGAAGCACCTATAACTTGGCCAGCCAATATATGGTAGATCTTGGAAATGTGTCAACACCGGCAAGTTCCTACGAGTATGATTTTGGAGAGGGGCAATACGCCACTCCTAAAAATAACATAGCGGGTTTAGCATATCCTGATGGTCTTTCAAACTACATTCAGTACGAGACCAAAGTAGATCCCGCCGGTGTATGCTCTTTGAGCGCCCAGTTCAATGGAAAAACCGGCAACTACAAATATCCATACATGATGCTTACATTCATTTTTGACATGAACACTGCGCGCCTGCCAAGCATGCGAGGGACCGTGCAATTCTATGACTGGGTGTTGAACGCCTATGTTAATTCGGGCAATGGATTTTTGTGGTTTGATCAGAACAATGCCACATTGACTTCGTATATATTCCAGAACTTTACTACGATGATAGAAAAAGGCAACCTGCTTGGACCAAACGGTGAGTGGTCAATGGTAATCAACATGACAACCGACAACCCAACAGTAATGAAATGGGATTACATTGCAGTGACTGAAATGCTAATCTACTTTAATGGGATCGAGACAATTTTGCATTACAATGTTAGTGCAAATGTCAACGACGCGGCAAGAGTAATGAAGCTGACATTTTCCACAACTGGCATTTTCCCATTGGCGACCTCGAGCTATTGGTTTAGCGTTTATAATTTCAATACTAACCAGTGGCAGTACCTGGGACTGATAGTTGGCAGCCCAT
>JAJRAB010000046.1 GCA_028683025.1 Candidatus Methanomethylicus sp.
CGACTAGAGGTTTGAAGACTCGCTCCTTGCCGTCAATGACCAGCATAATCCCTTCCTCCCCCTTCTCCATCTGGTTTGGGATGCTATCGGCAGGGATTTCGATGAATTTCTGCTCAGCCAGATCGTACAGAGTAACGCATGCAGGTGCCTTTGCATCCAGCCTAACTCTGCGGATTTCATCCTCCCGCACTATTCTGCCTAACTCTAGCTCCCTTCGGGGCAGGTTGATCCTACTGTAACGCTCAGCCAGATCTTCGGCTGCAAACATGCCCTTGTCGACACCAACGATCTGAAGAATCTTACCTTTGTAATCTATGATGTTCCCCCTCCTCAGGCTGGGGATCCTGACAGCAATGGTGTTCCTGTAGGCCCTTGAGCCATCGTCCTTGTCCAGACCTATAAGCTGGGGGTGCTCGGATATCAAGGCGCCAGTACGGTTGAAGAGATCCCTTGTAAAGACCCTGGCTACATGGAGCGAAACAAACTTAACATCCAGACCGCCCTCGTTCTCCTTGATCTCCGTAATCTCCTGCCGACCCCGAACTGCAGTCTTTCTGTCAGTGCTCTCGAAGGAGTCTTGAATAGCCTTCCTGTCAGCTTCATCTACCTCCCTTCCCTCAGCCCTGATCTGGACGACTGCATCGTACTTGCCCCTGGCAGCGCTGTCGCATTCGCCACAATAGGTATAGGCAATATCCACCAGGCTCTCTGCCTGGGAGCAGGTTCCACTAACCTTCTCTCTCAGGGTAGTCTTCAGAACCATTGCCTTCGGCAGGCCATCATCGCCCTTTGTTGTAACAGTGCCGTCAAACTTTTCCGCCGCTATCTCCTTGGGCAAATCTACCCTCCGCAACAGTTCTGCTGCGGCTGCATCCACAAAATCCCCGTAATCCTTTTTATGCCTGGGGCGGACCCAGCGCTTGCCCTGAAGGTGCGACTGGCAGGATCTGCAAAATGTTACTGTGAACTCAGTCGGTATGGAATTAGCCGGCTCCTCCCAGTAACAGCTGTGGCAGAGGCCACGAATGTACTGGCCAGAATCCTTGCCGCACTTCGCGCAAAAACGCCCCATCCAGACAACTCCTATATTCAGCTTATTGCCGGCTCAGATAATTTCGGCATTGTTCAAATGAGCACAAATTGGGCATGCGGAACTCCGTCCACCCGAAGCACGCAGTCACTGTGGATTATGCCTGCCTCGATGCCGCAACGAATGGACTCCTCGCCCACTAGGTTGGCTAAGGTGGCAGCCCTCAGAGTATCCACGGCAGTCTCTAGGGAGACGCGCTTTCCCCCGTAGAAATCCCTGCAGACGTCCAGCACGAGCTTGCCCTCCTTAAACTTCTTGCCCAAAAGTTCGCAGTCGCAGACTGCGATCATCACTTCGCCCTTTCTCACATTGAAGGCTCGAAGCAACACCTGTTTTTCTGCCATTTGCCCTCACCCAAATCTGCCGGATTACAGCAGAGTCTTTGCCGGGTTCTTGGCACCGCAGACCTCGCAGGCTATGAATGTCAGTCTATCCTCCCTGACAAGCTTTGTATCGGGCTTGTTGCAGGAGTTGCAAAGCACATAGGATTTTATGTAGCGGACCACTAACTCGTCCAGAACCTCCTTAGAAAATTTCCCTTGGAGCGATGCCCTCGAATCCTCGAGCGTGCCTGAAGTGGCCAACTCCCTTACAATAAACTTGAGCAGATGGTTAGGGTCCCGGTTGAGCTTTCCTGCCACATCCTTGAAATTATAGATGAGTGTCTTTGAACCAATCACGTTAGACTCGGTCTGGGGCGTTTCATACTTTGAAGACTTGAAAGCCTTCTCGGGTATCTTGGAGAGCCCCCTCTGCAAAAGGTCATCATAATCCATAATGATCCCACATGAGAAAGAATTGGCAACATCCTAATAAACCTATGACGATCTCCCTCCAGCCAACTACATAGCCATGCCTTGGTTGGATGATATATAAAAATAAGCCACCTATAGAAATAGTATATCCGAACTTAAAGATCGAGGGATAATCAGGCTATGGAACCAATTATTGTAACCTCCGCATTGCCCTACAGCAACGACAGGCTGCACCTGGGGCACTTGCGGTCGACTTACCTGCCTCCGGACGTCTACGTCAGATTCCTGCGCAGATCAGGGCATGACGTTGTATTCATCTGTGCTACTGACGAGCACGGAACCCCCATCGCCCTCCGGGCAGAAAAGGAGCACGTAAATCCAAAAGATATCACTGACCGCTACCATCCTCTCATAAAGGACGAGCTTCAACGCATGGGCTGCAGCTTTGACTACTTCTCAAGGACAACCGATCCTATCCATTACGAGACCACTCAGGCCATGTTTAGGAAGCTATTGGACAAGGGCTTCATTTATGAACAGAGCATCGAGCTGCTGAGGTGCCCCAAGTGCGACAAGTATCTGCCCGACCGCTACGTGGAGGGAACCTGCTCCTACTGTGGCTTTGAGGGTGCCAGGGGAGACTCCTGCGATTCCTGCGGCAGATATCTGCGTGCGACTGAGTTAAAGGATCCCAAATGCGCCATATGTGGCACGAAGCCCGAGCTCTCCACTACAAAGCACTGGTTCTTCAAACTGACAGCTTTTCAGGACGAGCTGAGGAGGTGGCTCGAGTCAAATGAAAAGACGCCGGACAATGTCAAGAAGTATGCTCTGGGATGGATAAACGAGGGGCTCAAAGACTGGGACATAACCAGGGATATGGGATGGGGCGTACCCCTGCCCATAGAAGGGACCGATGGAAAAGTCGTCTATGTCTGGTTCGATGCCCCCATAGGTTACATCTCCTCCACCAAAGCCTGTTTTATCGCCCGAGGAGATCCTGAAGGCTGGAAACGCTATTGGCAGGGTAACGGGAAGATTGTCCATTTCATCGGCAAGGACATCATTTACCATCATGCCATATTCTGGCCCGCCATGCTAATGGGCTCAGGTGATTTCAACACGCCCGAGGCGATCATCGCCAGCGAGTACCTGACCCTTGAAGGCAAGAAGATGTCCAAGAGCAGGGGCTGGTTCATAACCATAAACGACTACCTGCGGAACTTCTCCCCTGATCCTATGCGGTATTACTTGATCTCTGTAGCGCCCCTGGAACGGGATGCCGACTTTTCGGTTGACGAGTTCATAAAGCGCTACAATGACGAGCTGGCGGATGTACTTGGAAATTTCATCCACAGGACCCTCACCTTCATCGAACGCTTCTTCGGAGGTGCAGTCCCCCAGGCTAACCTGTCGGAGGGAGACAAGGCTATGCTGGTCCAGTTGGAAAAGACCCAATCCGAAGTGGGCTCAGCCATAGAACAGGTAAAGTTTAGGGACGGGCTGATCTCCATAATGGCATTGGCAAGGGACGGAAACAAGTACCTCAACGAGGCTGCACCCTGGGCTGCCATGAAGACCGATCCTCAGAAAGCCGCGGCCACACTCTATACTTCTGCCCAGATTGTGAAATCCCTTGGAAGCCTCCTCTCACCGTACCTGCCTTTCACCGCGGAAAGGATCTCCCAGATTCTGAATCTGGAAGGAGACATCCACAGTGCAACTTGGAAAGCTGGGGCAGAGCCGCTCCCCGCCGGACATAAAATTGGAAAGCCGGAACCACTCTTCAAGAAAATCCAGGCTGAGGATATACCGAAGGTTAAGGCAGACCTGATCCCTTTCAAGGACGTGGGCCCGCGCATTAAGATGGATGAATTCAAGAAGGCAAAAATTGCTGTAGGTGAGGTGGTGAAGGCTGAACGGATCAAGGGATCCAGGGACCTGCTCCACCTGGAGGTCGATATCGGAGAGTATGGCGTTAGATCATGCGTGGCTGGCATTGCCAAGTACTACTCGCCCGAGGAACTGGTCAAAAAGAAGATAGCGGTTCTTACAAACATAGAGACAACTACCCTCTTCGGAGTAAAATCAGAGGTTATGGTACTGGCAGCTGAGGGTGAAGAGAAGGTCTCTCTGCTAGTGGCCGACAAGCTGGTTCCACCGGGATCTGGAGTCAGGTGAGTCAGCGCTGATCTGGAGGATTTTTTTTGCCTCTCAGGATAGATCTGCACGTCCACTCTGATTCCTCAGGTGACGGTATTTCCAGCATTAGCGAGATAGTTAAAATTGCCAAAGCCAAAGGCCTTGACGGCGTAGCCATAACCGACCATGATTTGGTTTTGGACCGGGAGACTGCCGCCAGGATCACCCGTGAAAGCGGGATCCTGGTCATCGGGGGAGTTGAGGTATCCGCAAAAGAGGGCCACGTATTGGTTTTTGATCCGAAACGCAAGTTCCCAGAGGGCACTCCCATACAGGATATAGTTCAGAATGCCCTTGAAGAAGGCTCTGCTGTGGTCATCTCCCATCCTACAGACCCTTTGAGCCACGGGGTTGGATCCGTTGTAGTGAAGAGCCTAAGCCACCTCAGAATGCCCCTAGAGGTCCTTAACTCATCGACAATGCACAGGTACAACCTAGGCGCTTCCATACTTGCAGATGAGCTTTCTCTTCCAAAATGTGGCGGCAGCGATGCCCACCTTGCTGAAGCAGTCGGCGATGCATTTACAGTAGTAGAAGCATCTAGCTGTTCCCTCGAGGATGTAGTGGACGCCATTAGGAAAGGAAGGGTAGCTCCAGGCGGCTCCCAAACTAAAAAATCGCTGGCAGCAAAAACTGTGTTGAAACGCATTGGAAAATACGCTAACCTGAAGTGATGACCGTGCAAAATACTCCACGGCAGCCTATGAGAATTTATCTGAAGACATTTGGCTGCGCATCAAACCGAGCGGACAGCGAAGCCATATTGCACATTCTGGACAGATCAAATTTTCAGATCGTCGAATCACCCAAGGAAGCTGACGCCGTTGTGGTGAATACGTGCACAGTTAGGGGGGAGACCCAGCACAAGGTTCTGAAATACATACGATCCCTGGGGGTGAAGAGAGTGCTAGTCACCGGCTGTATGGCTGCAGCTCAGCCAGCATTGGTGGTCAGGTACGCCCCCCAGGCCTTTATTGTCTCCCCCAACAATATGGAATCAATGCCTAACGTACTGCAGGGCAACTTGGGGCCAATGCAGCTTAGGCGTGAATGCATTCCACCGCCGCCGGCTCCATTCCTCAAGGGGTTGAAATACACGATGGCAATCTCAAGGGGGTGTACTGGCAGCTGTTCGTATTGCATAGTGCGTTTTGCCAGGGGATGCCTAAAAAGCGTTCCAATTCAATCGCTAATCACCCTAGCTCGGGGAGCCATTGAAGAAGGTGCCAAGGAGATTCAAATCACAGCCCAGGACACGGGGGTTTTTGGTGCTGATATAGGCGAAGATCTACCCTCCCTCCTAAATGCTATCGGAGCCCTCGATGGCGACTTCCGAGTGCGCGTGGGCATGCTTAATCCATCATCTACAGCTCCAATCCTGGATGCACTGCTTAATGCCTATGCCTCGGAAAAAATATTCAAATTTATCCATATCCCAGTCCAGAGTGGAAGCAACCGGGTGCTCGAGGCAATGCGCCGCAACTATACGGTTTCGGATTTCTCCCAGATAGTCGATTCGTTCCGGTCCAAGTTCCAGAGCCTATGTCTGGCGACTGATGTTATAGTGGGTTTCCCTGGAGAGGCAGAAGACGACTTTAACCAAACAACTGAACTAATTTCCGAAGTGCGTCCGGATAAGACTCACATCGCACGGTTCTCGCCCCGTCCCCATACCACTGCAGCCTCACTGGACCAGGTTCCAGAGCCTGTGAAGAAAAAGAGGAGCTCAATCCTTACAGTCCTTAAGAAGGAGATACAACTCGGCATTAACTCTAAATTCATTGGATGCGAGGTTGACGCAATGGTATTGGAAGCGAAGTCAGGTCAACTCATGATAGCAAGGACCGATTCCTACAAACCAGTCTGGATAAAACACTGCAATACCCGTCTGCTGGGGAAGAGGGTAACTGTCGAAATTGAATCCTGCACTCCCTACAGCATTTGTGGGCTAATTACCCGCCGCTGACAGGGGGCATAATTGCAATCCGGTTTGCTTGGACTGGCATTGAAAAATTTTCTGGGAAGACCAGATCCTGGCCCATAAGTACCTTGTATCTATCATTGAATCGGCCATCCCTTAGGAGGATCCTTTTCAGGGCAGGGAATTCAGCCAACACCCTTTCAATCACATCGCCCACTGTGGGGGTCGATTCGAAAACCAATAAAATTTTCTCTGAGGCGGCTGCTTCCCTCAGGTTTGCGAACAGCCTAACCTCGACCGTGACCATCCTGTCACTCTTCATTTACTGATTTATTGATCTGCTCCTCCATCATGTGACCCTTACAGGTGATTTTTGCCGTCTTTACACCCTGAACCTTCAGAACTGCACTCTTTATCTCCTGGGCCAAGTAAAATGCAATAGGGCACATTGGGCTTGACGGAATAAACTCAACATTGACACTCCCGTCATTCTCCTCCACCCTGCTGATTAGCTGCATGTCCACCATGCTCATGCCTGTCTCCGGATCCATTACAGTCTTTAGAGCTTCCATAACCTTGTCTTCAATCTCTTTCCCCATAGAATATCCCTTACCCTAGAATCCACTTCTAATTATAAAAGCATTAACCAATCGGAAACTTCAATTTTGAATAGTAACCCATGCTCAATATTATTAGGGCTATTAAAAAATTGAATGCAATAAACCATCAACGGATAGAATGTTTACAAACATTCTGCGTTATAAATAAACAAAACCTTTTTTTATTTCCTTGGTTACCTAATAGTCCATTTTAGGGGTTCGTTTTCAATGAAAAAAGTTGAAATCCAAAAGATAATAGGTTACATACTTATCGTTGCATGCGTAGGGATCGTTTCATTTTATGGTGGTAACCTTAACCCGAGGCAACTGCTCTCGGTCGTGGTCTTCTCCAGCTTCGTGGCAGGTTCACTCTTTTACTGGCCTTTCAGGAATGCCTTCGCTCTGATTGGCATAACACTGCTTCTGGGCCTTAACATACTGGATGTAGAGCATCTGCTCCGGTTTGCCCAACTTGATATAATTCTCTTCCTTATTGGAATGATGACCATTATAGCATTCTTGGAGGAGAAAAAGTTCTTTGACTGGCTGATCAATATTCTGATCAAGCCATTTACAAATAAGCCTACGATTATGATCGCAATCCTCTTTCTGCTGGGGACCATAATGGCTGCCCTGGTGGATGAGGTCACGTCGATCTTGTTCATGTCAGTTATTACAATAAAAATCCTAAAATGCTACAATATCACCGGCGCCAAGGTCCTTCCTTTCATAATGTTCCTTGTCTTCACGACCAACATCGGCAGCAGCGCGCTCCCAGTCGGAAACCCAATCGGTGTGCTGATCGCCTTCCAGGCTGGATTCACGATAAATGAATTCATCAGATGGATGCTTCCATTGGCGCTAATCGCCAGCGTTGCAACCATACTCATGGGTCTCACCTATCTCAGGAGGGCAACCAATTTCCACAAAAACACCATTTGCATGGATTCCATTGAGAGCATCAAGATGAATCGCGACATTCAGATTGCCTTAATCGCTTTCATAGCTGTTATCGCTGGCTTGGTTTTGCATGCACGGATCGAGGAGGCTCTCAACCTAACCAAGAACACGATGCTGCTAGGGGTGCCGCTGATAGTGGCTGGCTGTGTTCTCATGGTAAGCCGGAGCAATGCCCAAGCGCTCGTTTCAAAGGTTGACTGGTGGACCCTCCTCTACTTCATGCTTCTATTCGCCAGCGTGGGGACCCTTTCATATACGGGCGTAACCACTCGACTTGCAGAGATAATCATGGGCTCAGTATCTGGGCTGTTTGGAACAATGCTGCTGGTAGGCATCACCATCTCACTCCTCACTGCCTTCATGGATAACGTGTTGGCTGTCGCGACCATTGCCCCGGTTGTGCAGGCTCTGGGTGCCTCAGGCATTCCATCGGAACCGATCTGGTGGATTATGCTAGTGGGCGGCACCTACTGCGGCAATGCAACGATAATCGGCTCTACCGCGAACATCGTGGCTGCTGGCTGTATGGAAAAGCAGGGTTTTGGAAGCTTCTCACAATGGGGATGGATTAAGCTCGGCGTTATTGTCTCAGTTGTGACATTCCTGATCTCCTTTGCCCTGTTGGCATTCCAATTCGGGGCTTTTTAACCCCTAACCCCTTCCATTTTTCTTTTTTTAAGCTTATTTTTAGTCAGGTCTTTTTCCACGATACCTAAGGCACATGGTCAGTGGGTGATTTGCCCTAACCTCATCAAGCCTGGTGACTGACGTCCTTAAGGGAGAGGCTCTCAGTTTTTCTGGCTCGCTATATGCCATCCTTGAAATATCCTTTAGGGCATCCACATACCTGTCTATGCTTTCTAGGGTTTCCGTGTCAGTGAACTCGAACATCAGGCACTCCTTTACTATCAACGGGAAATATATCGTAGGTGCATGCAATCCCCTATCGAGTAGGGCTTTGGCTATGTCTAGGGCATTGATGCCTGTCTTCTTAAACATGGCTTCGGCGCTTATGGCAACCTCATGCTTCCGCATTGCGTTTCCAAAGGGGATGGTCAGTCCCTTTATGCCTGAAATCCTTTTGGCAAAGTAGTTTGTGTTAAGCACCGCTACCTTGCAGGAAGTTTCCAGCCCACTGGTCCCCATCGAGAGCAGGTAAGCGTAGGCCCTTAACAGAATAGGGAAACTGCCAAATGCGCCCCTTACCTTTCCGATGCTAAGGGGTCTGTCCCATTCCAACCTGTAACCATCCCTGGTCCTTTCGACAAGGGGTACAGGAAGGAATTCAGCTAGGTTTGCCTTAACCCCCACCGGGCCTGCCCCGGGGCCTCCCCCTCCATGGGGGGTTGCAAATGTCTTATGCAAGTTGAGATGAACCAGATCGAACCCAAGATCTCCTGGTTTTACTATGCCCACAATCCCCTGAAGGTTAGCTCCATCATAATACATGAGCCCGCCTGCACCATGAATAAGTTCTGCAATCTTCTTTGCACGATTTTCGAAGATGCCAAGGGTATTGGGATTGGTCATCATCATCCCCGCTGTCCTGTCTGAAAGAGCTGCCTGGAGCATCTCCAAATTTATGCAACCATCGTCACCTGTGGGGACCTCAACCACCTTGAATCCTGCCATTGATGCGCTGGCAGGGTTAGTCCCGTGGGCTGAATCAGGCACTATTATCTCGTCCCTGGACTCTCCCCTTAGCCTATGGTAATTTCTTATGATCAGGCAACCCGTAAGCTCTCCCTGGGCGCCAGCTGCAGGCTGCAGAGTAAACCTGCTCATGCCTGTTATTGTTGTGAGAGCCCTCTCTAGGCGGTACATTATTTCCAGAGCCCCCTGGACAGTCTCTATATCTTGGAGCGGGTGTATCCCCTGCGCCTCATCGGCCCAAGCTAGATCTTCGTTTATCCTAGGATTGTATTTCATAGTGCAGGAACCCAGCGGGTATGGTCCAATGTCGATGCCCCAGTTCATTTGGGATAGCCTTGTGAAGTGCCTTACCACCTCCACTTGAGAAATCTCAGGGAGCTGGAGCTTTTGGCGAGCCATTTTTTTTGGGATTGTTTTAGCAAGATCCCTATCCCCCTCGCCTGGAATATCAATGCCTGACCTCCCCTTCCTTCCCAAATCAAAAAGCAAGGGCTCCTCAAAAGTAGCCTGCTTGAACATCATTTTCTGCCTCCCGCTGCTTTTTGTAAGGCTTCTGCAAAATTGTCGATATCATCGTAGGTGTGGATCTCGGTCGTAGCAAATAGGAGCCCTCTGTCAAGTTCCTGAAAATCAGTTCCCAACTCCCTCCCACCTGAAAATCCCAGCCTTCTCAGATCAGAGTTCACGCCTCCTGGGTCACTTACTTCCACCACAAAATCCCTGAAATGCATGCCGCTGAAGCGAACCGCCAGGCCAAGAGCCTGAAGCCTTTCAACGGCGTAGGCTGTACGGTTAAGGATGACTCTTGAGAGCTTTGTTAATCCTTCTTGCCCAAGGAGGGCTAAATATACCGTTGCTGCGATGGCCAGCAGACTTTCATTTGTGCAGATGTTCGATGTAGCCCGTCCCCGCCTTATGTGTTGCTCCCTTGTCGATAGAGCCAGCACAAACCCGTCTCTGGTACCATCTTTGGTCTTGGTAAGCCCAACAATCCGTCCCGGCAGTTGCCTTACAAGCTTCGGCTCGTCAACACAAGCCATCAAGCCTAAACCGTTTCCGCCGAAACCAGGAGGAATACCCAGCGGTTGGCCGTCACCAACCGCAATATCAGCGCCGCCCTCCCCCGGCGCCCTGAATGAACCCATTGAAATTGGATCCGCCCCAACCACAAATAACGATCCCGCATGGTGGGCAACATCTGCAACCGAGGTTAGATCTGGCTCAATTGTGCCAAAAAAGGATGGCGTTTCCAGATAGACGCCTGAAACACCTTCGTCAACTGCTTCCCTGAGCCTTGCCAGATCCATGTTCCCGCTTTGGGCATCATAAGGAACCTCCCTAACCGCCATTCCCTGGGGCTCAATGTAGTTGCGAAGCACACTCTTCTTCTCCCATGGAATCGAGCTAGGCACCAAGAATGTTTGCCTACCAGTTACCCTGGCGCATAGCAATGCAGCCTCGCCAATGGCTGTTGGAAGATCGTACATTGATGCATTTGCAACCCCCATGCCATAGAGCTCACAAATCAGGCTTTGGAACTCAAAAAGGGACTGCAGTAGTCCCTGACTTATCTCAGGCTGGTACGGGGTATAGGCGGTCAAGAACTCACCCCGGGAAATTATGTGCCTTATTACGCCAGGGACAAAATGAGTCCAAGGACCACCCCCAATGAAAGATCGATTGCCGTAGTTTTTATTCCTGGAAAGTAGAGATTTCATCTGCCCTACCATTGAATACTCATCCAGCGGCTGCCTCTGGAGTCCCTCACTCCCAAAATTTGAAATAGGAACATCTAAGAACATTTCACTCAGATTGCTTATACCGATGGCCTGAAGCATTTCAGAAAGAACTGATGAATCGTTAGGGATATAGGGGTGTTTTTCAAGCAAAAACCCTTACCTCTATGTTAATATGATAGCACATTAGATAAGTAATTTTATCAAAGGGAGTGGTAGATCGTGCGTTCTTCAAGCTACGCTGGAATAATTCTGCTTACCCTATTGGTCTCATCCTATTCAGTAGGGTTCACTTTGAGCCAAACGGATGGTACCATAAACCGGGTAATCTACATGGAGCCTGGTTTCCATCTTTACGAGGATGATGTCGTGCTTCCAACAACCATGGACAACTATACCATAGGCTTCAGGATGGCTTCTCTTGCCAATGCCTATTCGATCAATGCCTATGGGCCCCAGAATGAATCCCTTAGCGTTGCAGGTTACTGGAATCAGACTTCCGGCACCCTGACCATTACAATCACAACCCAGAACGTGACCAGTTTCAGATTAATTACCATACTCCATGCAATGACCACCTATTCCAACAACTATACTGCCCAGGTAAATTTCTTCCCAATTGTGAACTCTTCTCCTGTGGTCACTACCACTGCCTACCTTCCCTCGAATGCCCTGCTCCTTAACTATACCCCCTCCGACCTCAGCAATTCGACAAGCGGTAGTAGGGCTATGATTTCAGGATCTGCCCAACTCACGCCGGAGACTACCACCTTCGGTAATGTGTCCTTCAATGGCACCTACTCAATCATTGAAGCGGAGTCCCTGAACCGTGTCATTACTGTCACTTCCTCTGGCTTGAAAGTTGAAGAGAATATTCTGGTCACCAATCTTGTCAACTCAATTGTTAGAACTGTCGTCTTTGATGCACCAAAAGATGCCTCGGGCTTAGGTGTTTATGATAGCATCGGCTCCATGGATTTCAATCTGACATCACAGAACTTGACAGTAACCTTGAGAACACGACTATATCCCAACGAGCATGCTGGCTTTACCATAGCCTACATCCTGCCCCTTTCAGGTTATGTTCAGGTAGATGGTAGCAGAAATTTGATCTCTGGAAACCTCCTTCCAGAATGGTGCAAGATCTTGGTGAAGGAAATTTCACTGACGATAATCGCCCCGGCTGCCAGCTCAGACGCAACGATCCAGGGAGGGACCTTTTCCTTTGACAATGGGACTATTAACGCAAAAATTTCCAACGTCAGCCTGACCCCCTATGCCAACAGAGTCTATAGCCTCTCTTACTCGCCATCATCCTCAATCCCTAATCTAGGTCTCATTATTGCAATCGCCTTAGCAGCTGTCGCTGTAATTGGGTACATTCTTTTCCGCAAATTCGGACCAAAAAAATCGACGATTGAAAAATCCCCACCGCCACAATCTCCCCAGCCCGAACCAAAAAAGGATCAGCCATCAAATGATCAGCCCAAAAAATACAAGCCCAATTATAAGAAGCACTAATCCTTCTCCTCTTTCTTGTTTTTTCAGCTTTGGAAATACTTACAATATTCTTAGGTAAGTGGCAACTTTTTCTGAGAAAGAGCTAAAAAAAGATAAAGTCCCCTTGAATCCATACAACGCGAAATCATGCGCCGTTCAGCAGGATAAGCGTGATCAGCGCTGATACGGTAATTAGGATATTGTCGTCTATAGGTTTGAATTCGAAATGTTCAGCTATGGATGCCACAACCGCCGCCACAAGGCCTGCGTTTCCAGCATAAATGTATCCTATGGGTATACAGACGAAGAGCATGGCTACATTCCCTATCCAATGTTTCGTCCGTCTCTTAAAGACTAGATTGCGAACTATGCCAGTGACTGCATCTCCAAATGCCATGAATGCTGCTGTAACGACACCATAAATAGGCGATCCGAGGAAGATCCAGGTAAGACCGATCCCTAAGCCCCAGGCAATGGCAAAATTTACCTCATAGGCATTTTCTTTAACTTGAAACCAGTATAGGATCTTTCCGAGCTTGTGTGGTAAGTAAATGGCTACAATAATCACACCAACAAGAATCATCGGTATGGTTACGGCGGTAAAAAAGACGGGGAAAAGCAGGGTCAAGACACCGGCGCCAAAGATATGGATGATCTTTCTATTGTAGTAGACCGCAACGCCATTCTCAAAATTCCTTTTCTTCATTATGTTATAAGTGTATTTTGTGCCGAAGACAATTGCCATTAGGTAAGCAAACATTACTATGGCAATCAGCAGCTCCTGAGTTGGGTTTGCATGGATGAAGCTTTCATAATGGAATCCGATCGTCATTTGACCATCACCGATGAATAGATATTCACCCTAGCTTTATTCTTGTTAATAAGAAGATCGGGATTAAACTATTCAGATGAACATAGAACGTGATTTTATTAAAGAGTGTAACGTCAGTTGCCATTTTATCAAAAAGAACC
>JAJRAB010000053.1 GCA_028683025.1 Candidatus Methanomethylicus sp.
GAATTGGAAGATAATCGATAGGAAAAGGTACGGATTTCAGAAAGCTTTCAAAAATTTTTCTGCGATCGAAGTGGCAAAGTTCACTGTCAAAGATATTGAACTCCTGATGAAGGATCAGGGAATTATCCGAAACAGGGCAAAGATCGTCGCTACGGTTAGCAATGCAAAGAAGTTTATCGACATTCGGAAGGAGTACGGTTCCTTCCGATCGTTCCTTGATGCCCTTGACAAGTCAGATAATTACTCATCGGTGATAAAGATGCTTTTGAAGAAATTCAAACATATTGGACCATCAACTGCTGAAATGTTCCTATGGAGTATAGGGGAAACGATCAAGCTTTCTCGATAATACTATCGAAGCTTTGACCCCTAAACTACAGAATACGTTCATTTGGTCCTTTAGAGAATTTGCAAGTTCCAATAATGATGGCCCAAATTTTAGGCATATTATTAATAATTATTAATTATTAATATAATTAATAATCTACATTTAAAAGACAGAATTAATATTATGTCAAGTAGTAAATAAAAATCATGAGGGGATCCGATTGAGCGAGAAAGATGAAAAAAAGATGGAAACGATGCAGAAGCAGATGGAAGAAACTATGGTTAAGATGAAAAAGGAATTTGATGAAAAAATGGACATGCTGGAAGTTGAAGCCCAGAAGACTTTAGACAAGAGCAGGGACGTAGTTAGAGAACACCCGTTGACCTCCCTGGGGATAGCTTTCGGTGTAGGGCTCATCGTAGGGGCAATCCTTCTCAAGTCAATGGATAAGGATTAGTGCGTTAGATGGCGTATTTCGATCAGTTACTGGGCGGCTTCTTTGGCAGCTTGAAGAAGCGCATCGAAAAACAGATTGAGAAATACATCGAAAATTACGTCAAGAAAATATTGACAACCGTAGCATGGACATCGGCTGGAGTAGTGATGCTCCTGGCAGGCATGCTATACGTACTCCAGGGAATAATTATCTATCTGGGGGAGCTCATGCCGATGTATCTATCTTGGGCCATAGTGGGCATAATAATCATTATGACTGGAATAATACTGCTGATGCATGCAAGAAGTCGATTCCAGAACTGAATAATCCTTTTTTCTAATGCAATAGCATTGATGGTGAAATATCCTAAATTATGTTGGCACAAAAAAGCGCAAAAAGTTCAATTATTATTGATTTATTAAAAATCGATGATGCAGCTGCTACCTATAGCCTGATCGAATGATATTTTTTCACTTTTATTAAAAAAAGAGATTAGCAGGTAACCTTCTTTCAATACCTGCCATATTCTCTTGCTGCCTTCACCAATGCATAGACGTTGGCGGTTGGTGTCTTTGGTGGGAGTTCACACCCCACACCTAGCATGTATCCCTTGGGGGAATGCATACCCTTCTCGATGTCAGCCTTGGCCAGCCTGAGGCAATCCTCATAGGACTGGAGCAGCAGCGATGGCGGATCCACGTTGCCTAGGACGATGTTCCTCTTGCCGAACCTCTCCACGGCCAGCTTCAGGTCAACCTCGGGTCCGAAGTGAATTACCCCTGGTTTCCCCAGTGGGACCTTGTCTATGTGACCAGCCTTAATGTTAGCATTCTGGTTGGAGCAGTAATGGGTTACCCACATGGGAACTCCCAGGTCGAGTACCTTCTGGTGGGCTTGGGCTGCATAGGGCACCACAATATTCCCGAAGGTGTCAGCTGAAATCAGGGTATTGGAGTCGGTTGGCGTAAAGTCCATGGCCATCCAGGTGCCAGCGCCAAACTCATTGATGAGCAGCTCCGTCTGGCGCACTGCAAATTCGACTGTCTTTGCAAGGAGCTTCCTTATGATGTCCGGGTGGATCCTTAGCCACCGCATGACGGTCTGGATCTCTACGATCTTGTCCAGGTTAGTCAGCCAACCTCCGCAGAGGAAGAAGAGGGGCAGCTCCTTCCGTTCCACAGCCTTCCTCATCCACTTCATCGCCTCAATCATGTTGGGATCTTTTCTTGGATCCGGCACCTCCAGCTTCTCCGCGTCCTCGGGTGTCTTAACTGCTGCCTCAACCATGGTCACAGACATCATCTTTGGGTTGTAGGGGAAGAGGCTCTTGCCGCCGTACTCGGTGATACCCCAGGAGGGCGACCAGAAGAGGAGCGGCTGGTCCCAACCATAGATCTCCCTTGCCAGCATCTGGGCTTTGTAGGCCACCTCGGGCTTGGCGTAGAGATCGCCCAAATTGGGAAAGCCTAGGAGCATGGCGCCGTGGCCGAAAGCCCAGGGGAAGACCGGCACTCGATCAACAGGGTCACCTCGGATTATGGCCCGCCAGCGCTGTTCTGGCTTCATCTCGGCACAGTAGTAGCTCATTTTTTAACCCCCCTTTCACTTAGTAGAGTGCCCACAAGCCTCACAGCCTCTGGACCATTAGCGCCGAAACCGTCAGCGCCGATCTTTTCAGCAAAGGATGCAGAGATGGGACCCCCTCCCACAATGACTTTGACGGTGTCCCTGAGCTGACTGTCCTTGAGTGCTTCGATAATCTCTGGCATGCCGAACATGGTAAAGGTCATCAGGGCTGATATTCCGACTATATCGGGTTTTTGTTCCCTTACTGTTTCGACGAACTTCTTAGTGGGGACGCTGGCCCCCAGATCAATTATTTCATAGCCAGCAGCATCCATCAGGATCTTGACGATGTTCTTGCCGATGTCATGGATGTCCCCCTCGCAGACGCCCAACACTATCTTGCCCTTGGCTGTGGCCTTCTCGACTTTCATGTGGGGCTTCAGAATGGCTATGGCCTCGTTCATTGCATCCGCTGCGACCAGTATGTCGGGGACGAAAGCCTCCCCCTTGTCGTACATCTTGCTGAGTATCTCCATCCCCTTGGAACAGCCTTCCATAATGGCCACATAAGGGTCAATGCCAGCACTTAATGCATCATTAGCGAGCTTCTTACAGGCTTCGGGATCGCCAGCAACGACTGCATTGGTGAGTTTCTCCAAAATTTCACTTTGTGACATTTTTGTCACCAATTTTACTATATGCGAAAGGCACAGAAATAGGTTATCATAATTGGTTATTACTGGACGAAGGGGAGTGCGCTAAGGCACGTGTGCTAAATCGTAAGGATGCCCGCCCAGATCCTTCGCTTCGTACCCCTCCCTTCTTCTTTGAGTGAGGGAACCTATATTTTAGTATATAAAAACTTTAGTTTTAGAAAGTAAAATGAGAGAAAATTGCTTCCCTTTCCTGTGCCTATGAGCATGTCGTTGAATTGTGCTCATATTATTTTAAATGCCGCCATCAGCTGACTAACCTTCCGCCACAGAATATTATTACGGTTTCTTGACATAGCTTCCTCGCATGCTCTAGCGCTGCATCTTCCACCCCTGGAACGCCGCAGATGAGTAGTGCCACATTCTTGGTCGAAGCAGTCACCTTGGTCCTGTCCGCATCCCGATAGGGGTAAATGGCGTTGAGCCCCCCATTGTCCTCAAGGACTACCTCCACGCCCTTCAGTTCCACCTCTTTCCCCATGCCAATCCCAAGGAACCTCTCGCCACCCCTTGCGAACCGCATCTTGGTGGTCCCTTGGAGCCTATCCGCGTCGAATGCTGCAACCGGCACCCCGGATCTGATGGACGCAATGTTGTAGGCGTCCACAAAGGTGCTTATGGTGGGCACCGTTTTCCCGGAGAGCACCCGCCGGATCAGGGCTTCGCTGGCAGGCCTTGTCTTGGTCGGATCCACCCCCACGCTCCAGAAGAAATCCCTGTATTTCCTCATCAGCGGCTGGTCCTTCAAGCCCTCCAGGGTATATTGCGACCTTACCTCAACAGCGGTCTCCGCCTTTGCTTTCTCCAGGGCAAGATCCGATTCCTTTACCGTTACGCCAGCGATCTGGAAGTCGATCACCCTCAGGCTTGGGAAGGCTTTCCTTACTGGCTCTTCAATCTGAATCATGATTAGAATGCTAGGATCAGGATTCCTTTAGGGTTTGCCCTTTCCCTCTCCAAAAGTCTGGGGGCTTGATTTACTTTTAACATGTTTTAACAGAAGCCCTATAATAAAAGAAAATGTTCGATTTGATTCTGGAGTGAAATTCTTATGGGAAAGGCAGGAGTCAAGATGAACCCGAACTCTTTCTGGAGGATTCTCGACAATAACCAGTTGAAGACCATTGACGATGCAGCGTACGAGATTCTCCGGGATGTAGGGATGATTATAGAGGACGATGAGCTCCTCAGTATGGCTCAGAAGATGGGGTGCATGGTCGACTTTGAGAAGAAAACTGTCACGGGTATACCCGAGGATGTGGTCAGGAGGAATGTTGCAAAGGCCCCTAGGAGCTTTACACTGGCTGCAAGGGACCCTGAGTGGGACATCCTAATTGAGGGGGCCGGCAAGCGGCAGTTCTGGCAGCTCTCCAACGGCGCGACGGACCGCCTCCTCTTTGATGAATCAACGAAGACCTATTCGCGGCGAAGGACGAACTGCCGGGACATTGCCTATGCCGTGCGCATTGGTGACGGCATAGATGACTTTGACGCTGTAGCTAGGGTCTTTGATGCCTCCGAGGAAGGGCAGCTTGGGTTCCCGCTGGAGGTGGATCGGATGAACACCGTCCTCCAGAACACGGTGAAGCATCCTGCCATACTAACCACCACTGCGAATGATGACAGGGAGTACGACTACGTAGCCAGGCTGGGCGCAGCTATCCAGGGAGGCGAGGAGGAGCTCAGGAAGCGACCCATGTGGACTTCAACCTACAATCCACTTGGGCTGCACCTAAACCGCTACAACGGCCGGCTCCTCCGCATG
>JAJRAB010000001.1 GCA_028683025.1 Candidatus Methanomethylicus sp.
CACGCATCGAATGGACTGCACCTCGCAGTACTTACTGGGGAGAAATGGACTTGCGGCCATCGCCAATCATACATGCTTCAGCAGGCAAGCACCATCAGTATATGACTGCGGCTGACTGTGAAGCGGATCATAGCTGTGATGATGACTGCGATGGTGGAGCGGAACGCTCAGCCGATACTGCGCCACTCGGATATTTCAACAACGTTGGTGAGCCCGATAACCATCCTAGCCCATTTGTAACAGATCTGGGACCGTTGAGCTACCCTGGAGAGCATGTCTGGTATTCGGCATATAAATGCAAATGTAGTGGCATGGGTGCTGGTTATGTTTCGCAAGATTGCTTTACAGGAGGTTTAGGAACTAATTGGGCGGCATCAGGTGGAACATTCACGCCTTGCACCATTCCTAACCCTGTTTACAAGCTATTCTCTCATGATAAGCTCACTCCCAATCCCGGATAAGGAGAAGATTTGCTCTTTTTAACTTTTTAAAGAAACTGGGTTGTGGTGCCACTCGAATGCCGATGCGGCTTTGCCAAAGACAAGTAGCTGGGAGCATAAGGGATGGTCCTAGCTCCGAACAAGTGTGTGTAACCTATAATCCGTCCTCTCTTTTTTCGATATGCTATCCGGATACTTTCAGCCGGTGCGGTGTTCTTGCCCAGTGACAATACACACACCCATACTGGTTGGACGTTGGCAGCCTTGAAGCAGGATAATTGAGGCCAGAAAGTTATAGAACTTTAATATATTGGTACCAAAAGCTTTTTATTTAATTGTATCCTATTAGATCTAGAATCACAAAAGGAGGATTTGAAAAATGATAGATGACAATGTAGAGAAGAAGCCTGATGCCAAGAAGGCGAAGGCTGATGCAGGAAAAAAGACGGAACATAAAAAAACTGAAACGGAAAAGTCGAAAGCTTCACATAAGAAATAAGAATGGATGAGGCACTCAAACAAATAATATATAAATAGTTCAGGCAGATCTGAAATGGGATTCAAAAGATTCTTGACATCCTTTCCTCTATTTGCCTGTCCCTCCTCTTAATCTTTGAGTCCATTTAGAAATCAAAGAAAGTTAATTTAAGCAATAGTAGGTGTGAATATGAAATATAGCAAAATTTTAATATGTATGACGGTGCTCGTCTGCCTTGCATTCCAGGCATTCGCACAGTCCGACCCGCTAGGCGAAAGTTCCGCTAGCGGTACAATGGGGTCCAGCGGAGATTATCTCAGTCCTAACATGGGCCAAATGTATCGCGGTACGAGTGATCCGGGGCTTGCTGGCATGCTGCAGTGGCTCGATACGCCCGTGCCAAACTTCCCCTGGTACACTACAGGTGGATCCTTCTACAGCCAACCGTATAGCGACATAACGTTCTCGCCCTTCACACAATATTATGTACCCTCCGGTACACCTGTGGTGGGCGGAATAGTAAGCAATCCTACCAAGTTCGATATAACGCAGAGAGCACCATCCACTGTGTACTACGGTGCAGGTGTTGGGTTGCCATACTCCCAGTATGCATCCTTAGTGCCATCCAAGACCAACGACCTCTGGGTTCAAGGAGCAACAAACTGGACACAGTATGTGGTAAGCCCTGTGGGAACATGGCTACAGTTAATCGCCTACGCACCTGTTGAAGGACCGGCAGGCTTCTATGAGACTATCCAGACCGACACAACCAGTTCCAAGTACAGCACATATCAGTTCAATCAGGGCTATAACACCATGAACTTTAAAGCCGACCAGGTTGGAAGACATATGCTCTACTTTGTGGTAAACAGCCAGCCCAGCAACGTGGTCGTTGTGGATGTGTTTGCCCAGGCTCCTTCAGTGTCAACGAAGCCAGTACATACAGCAGCCCCAGCAGCCCCCGGGACACATCAGCTCGGACCTTATACTGTATCATTCAATATGAACACTGATATGAGCTACCAGATCCAGATACAAGATCCGGCGGTCTATCCTTTTGCTACCCTCTATCCGCTCGTGATAACAACAGATAATACAACGGGTGCATCTATAATCTTAACTCAATACAACAACCTCACACCCTCGATTCTGGGAGTGAATGAGGAGATCGCAGCCCTTCGCATGGCTCTCAGAGGCATTAACGTCACTGCCCCAAAGGAGATGGTCATCGACAACATGAACGGTTTCTTGCTCTCAGGAATGCCTTTCGCCGGCATGGGTAACGCATCTCCCGATTTCATGGTCCACCAGGCTCAGTACTGGCTGGACAGCAAGGACTGTGAGTGCGGCCCGGTCTCTGTTGGCACGGTGCTCGTGAACATCGCCTCGACGTATCCCCAGGATGTTACAGAGGGTCTGCTGAGCAGTATCCATGTGGCTTCGGGCCAGATGGCGCAGATGCCGCCCACTCAAGCCCAAGATCAGAATGTATCGATAATGCCATCTCAAAACAATGTTCCAGAGGAGACATTAGGCTTTGTTGAGGGCAGAGTATATAATCAGAAGAACGGTGTGGGAGTGGCCTCGGCTGAGATAACGGTGGATTATAACCCCACGAGAATAATGACAGACGCCCTTGGCAATTACCGGGTAAGGGTCCTGCCATCACAGCATAGCATCGGGGCGCAGTCATCAAATTACAGCGTTATACCATCATCAGTCATGGTATACCGGAACCAGACAACCAAACTGGATCTGAAAGCTGTGAGCAGGTAAATTGGATAAGAGGAACTACGGGGGTGTTCTTGAAAGGACCAGAGAAGCAGATGCTGCCTTTACCAAGGCCAAGGAGCTAGTGTACGACGGCTAGTTCCAGCCTTTCGCAGTGTGTGTAACCTGTAATCCATCCCCTCTTTTTTCGATATGTTCTAAATTGAAGGATGCTATTATCCGGATACTTTCAGGCCCAAACTCTCTGCTGTTGGAGTACAGATTTTTCATTTTTAAAACCACAATATACAACCTACAAATCCCTCCCAAAAAGGAGATGGCATTTTAGGAGTGACCTGCAATAATGCCCTAGAAAAATATCGTGCAATCTGCGACAATGCAGCTATTATGCAAACATTGAATAGAGGCTGTCGGAAAAGTATATAAACGCGTTGTCGATGGCATATGCTAACTAACTTGGAGATAATCCTTGAGAATATTTCAATATTATTGAGTGTAGTTGCGATAAATTTTAGTCATATTGGAAAATGTTGCAAATTAATTACTGACTACTCATAAAAACTTTGCTCCAAATGGCAAAAAAGGGACTTTTCCGACAGCCTCGAATAAGTAGCATAACACATGCAAAATTTATGTGGCTCATACCGGAGTTTATAAGATGGTGACCCACTTAAGTCCCTGCATCCTGCTTTTTTGTAGGGTCTAACTAAAAATTAATTATAGTTTTAATAGATTTTTATTAAAATTTTGCACAAAAGTGAAACGGCAGCGGCGCACCCGCGCAGCGAGCTGCGGGGCATCCAAGGCGCCGCCGCATGAAGGTGGAACCAGGTTAAGCTGATCCAAACCTAAGCTGAAACCTAAGCTGAATACGCATCCCCTTTATCCCCGATGCAAGCATCGGGGTATTGCTTTAAAAATAAGAGTGTTCTTAAATTCATTTTGAACCCTAAATATAAACTTTAAAGCCAAAATTTTCTCAATTATATGGCTCACCTTGATGAGGAGACTATCCAGAACATCGAACTGGATGTGTCGCGAACTATGATCTAATTGGGTCTTCGTCCAACCCGATTAATCTTTGACACAACCAACATTTACAGTCCCATAGATCATGTGGAAGAGCTGCCTCGAAAAGGAAACTCAAAGGAGAAACGATTCAATAAGAATCTAATCGGCGTCAGTCTCACAACATCAGATCATAACATTCCTTTCCAGTCGATAACATACTCTGCAAATAAAAATGAAGCAAAAATATTTTCAGATTTGATTGATAGCATATGCAAACGCTTAAAAGATATAGATATTCGAACGCAGGATATCGTAATCGTCTTCGACAGAGGTATGAACTCTGCTGAAA
>JAJRAB010000020.1 GCA_028683025.1 Candidatus Methanomethylicus sp.
GGAAGGTGTGGAAGTTGCCGTCCTCGAAGTTTATGCCGTAGGTGCTGAGGACGTTAATGTACCAGTAGCCGGTTCCTCCTCCGGTCTGCTTGCCGTTGACCCAGAAGGTGATGGAATAGTAGGTGGCGTTAGGTTCAAGGGTCATTATTTCGGCAAAGTCCACCTCGTTGTGCCATGGCTGCCCTGAACCAAATGGGGCAACATACAGGAAAATCCACCATTTGACGCCCTCGGGCCTTGGACCTGATGCCCGTAGAGTGACCTCATAGGTGCCATACCCCGAAAAGTTGATGTAATTTGCCTGGCGGAGGCCTGTCCAGTTGCTTGGGAATTCGAATATCCAGGTGCCGTTGGAGGCATAGGGGGAATTCCAGGAATAGCTCCACTTGCTGCTGTCCCAGCCGCTGCAGTTCTCTTCAAAGTACAGATCTGATCCAGGCATAACGACGATGGCACTCCTGGTTACGGGGGATTCGCCCCAGTGGTTGCGCACTTTTAGGTATACAACCTTGTCATCACTGTTCTTGGTGAGTGTGAATTTTAGCGGGTCTGAAGAATAGGGGAGCCAGGTGGCACCTGCGAATGTGGGGATCTCGCTGGCCATGTACTCCGTGGGGCTGTTGGTGCAGGTGCTGTCAAGGCTTACGGTAGGATCGTTTGTGCTAAGGGAGCCATTATTGATGGAGAAGGAGGTTATGGTGGGTGGGATGGCAATTAGGTTCAAAGTTGAGCTAAGGACGGCGGATGTGCCATAGGCGTTCCTGACCATGAAGTAGATGGTTTTGCTGCCATTGCCTGGGCTCAAAATGAAACTTTGTGAAGCTGAATAAGTCTGCCAGGTTGCGCCGCTGAATGACGGGTTTTCGCTGGCCATGTACTCCGTGGGGCTGTTGGTGCAGGTGCTGTCAAGGGTAACAGTCAGATTGTTGGTGACAGAAGCACTGTTGCTAATGGACAGGGAAGAGATGAATGGCGGAACGGCCATCATAACCATCGCTGTGAGAGCCATTAGGGCAAATAAGAGCAGAAGGAGAGAGGGTATTACAGACACATACGGGGGGCGTTTTGGCGCTTTGGCACCATTATTCACGGCATTGGCATCAATTTTTCCATTGGAGGAATTTGCACCAAACAATGAAGTACACCCCGGAAAGCAATATTCATGATATAACAGCTTGATGGGTTATCAATGTATTTATTCCTTTTATTATGTTTCTAGTAAACGATTATGGTTTATTATGGAGAATTCTATCGATGATTTTTGGTGAGTTTTTAATCCTATGGACAAAGGGATACAGATCATCTCCCGCGAAGGGGTAACGCTCGATATGGTTACCTGCCAGGGAGGTGAGCCAGCCTGCTGCTGATAGTTCGCCCTTAGCCACCATACTAAAGGCTGACAAGGTGTCAGTCTCCAAGTCCAGCCAGCGGTATCCTGAGGGGTAATGCCGATCGGAGAGGTTTATCCCATCCGCTTCACCCAAGGCATCAAGATAAGCCATCATCATTATGTTGATGCCGCAGGCAGCGCTCAAAGTGCTGAACCAGGCAGATGTCCTCGAATTTATTTCCAGCAGCTTGAAAATACCATCGCGCGAATCTCTTTTGAACTCTGCGCTGAAGATTCCAGCATAGCCTATAGACTTCAGGAATCGAGTCAGGAGATCCTTCTGCTTTCCCAGACTGGACAAGGGCGCGCTCTCGCACAGGGTGCTGTTGCCAAACTGCGTGGGCCACATCCTCAACCTGCGGCGGGCGAAAAATGCTTTTGGAATGCCTTGCCGATCCATGTAACCGTCGATGAAGTAGTGGCTTGTGGGAGGACCAAGCACAATCTCCTGCAGCACCATTTCCTGGCCCGCCTGCTCCGCAAGCTTCAGGCAGCCCCTCAGCTCTTCAACAGACTCAACCAGAAAGCCCTTCATCTGGAAGGTTTTGAAGAACTGCTGCGAGAGTTGGGGCTTCACGAATAAAGGGAAGCGGAGGTTTCTGATCCCTGCTTCCTTTTGCGTATCCTCAAGCATTACTGTTGCTGGGTGCGGGATGGCCATCTTTTCCAATAATGCATAGAATTTTTTCTTGTTGATGAGGAGCTCCAGCACCTCCCTCCTGGGAACGGTGGGCACATACCCCCCCAGCCTGGTGGTTATGCCCGATAGGAGCATGGCGTACACATCGCCGGATGGGAACAACACCCCCTCAGGTGAGATTGACCTGAGCTTAGAGATGGCTTTTTCAAGGCCTACTCCGCTACCAGGATGGTTAGTTATCCCTGGCACAACGAAGCGTTTTGTGCAGAAGCGGGAATAGGCGGCCTCGGTCTTAGACTCCTCCAGAAGGTAGACGGGCACGCCCTCCCTACCAAGCGCCCGTATGGCAGCGAGACCGGTTATCCCGCCCCCCAGGATGACAGCAGGGGGCGAGTTTTTTCCTGCTTTTGCTTTGATCTTGTCGAAATCCATAATGATCAGGCTACAGATACATTTGATTTCCTGTCTGATGAATACGTTTGATTTGGGACCATACCTGGATTATTCTCCATAGAGGACTTCCATGATGTATTTGGCATAGGGGTAAATTATTTCAACCCTTCTCTGGCTGATAAAAGCGGTCACAATCTCGTTCAGGTCGGCACGCGTTATTAGGTTTAGCCTTGCATAGGCAACCAGGGTCACGGAGAGGATCAGCAGGACACCGATTACCCAATTGATAGGGGTCAGCATCATGATAACAGCCATTGCGATTGGAATGCTTGCGAAGACCAATGGTGAGGACCATCCTACGGAATAACCAATCTTCCTTGCCATGAAGTAGACGGCCACGAGGGAAATAAAAATGCCAATTATGAAGGTAAGGGCTGCACCGTTATCCCCCCAGAGGGCAACCAGGAAGGCATAGAGGGCTACCCTCGGGATGTTGGTTGCCAGACCCAGGAGGGTGACGTAGCGGTATTTTCCATAGGCGTAGATGAGGGAGCTGAAACCGGCTGCTATGGGGGCTACAAAGCATCCCACAAGAAGGATTTGAAGAGCTTGGGAGGATGCAACATATGACTCACCGAGCATGGAAAGGGGAACATAAGGATATGCTATTGCCACAGCTGCCAGGGGGCAGATGACAGCGAGCGTAAGCCGGATCGAGCGGTTGGTGGCACGTTTCCGCCCGTCCTCCATACCACTGAGAAGGGGGAACATGAGTCCCAAGAAGGAATTGGGCAGCGAATACACTATAGAGGCAATCATGAAGGCGATGTAATAGGTTCCGGTCTCATAGGAGCCCGAGAGGCTGTGTATGCCAAGGATTCCAAGCCATGTTCCTGCGGTCGAGACGAGGGCAGGCAGCCAGTAGGGAATGCCTGTCTTTAGGGCTTCCTTTATTGGTGCAACTGTTGGGCGCGGGAATGACACCAGTTTCCTGCAGAAGAAGAGCATTATTACATCATAGATAGTATCGGTAAGGATGAAAGCAACCATGATGCCCACAAAACCAGTGCCTAGGTACAGCAGACCTAGACCCACAGTCAACCTCAGAATGGTGGAAATTATTGAGGCAAGGGCAATTGCGCTGGTCTGAAGTGTGGAACTGAAAAGGGAAGTCACAATGCCAGACCAGCCACTGACAGCTATAAGGACGGCTATGAAAGTAGTATCGAGAAATGTCAAGCCGAATAAGCTGCCCAGGGTAAGGACAAGGACGGCAGCCAGCAACTGGAATGCCACAGACACTACGAGGGTTGAAACGAAATAGGAGGAAAGGGAGGTCCTATCGTTCTGGCCATTGGCGCGGCCGAACATCCGCGTCGCTCCGGATGATATTCCGAAACCGAAGAAGCCAACGATTATTGATACAGCGCCGATAATTGTGGCGGCATCCCCGATGGCAGTCGGCTCCACAAACCTGGAGGCGAGAAGCCAATAGATGTAGGCGATGAAATTCGATGCTATCCCGCTCAAGTAAAGCCAGAAGCTCCCCCGGATGACTTTATCAAGGCTCAGGTTAATCGCTCCCATAATGGTTATGGATAACCTGCAAATATATTAAACCCTAACTGAGTGTTCCTGCAAGCGCATTAATCAATTTTGCCAATTTTTGGCGAAAAAGTTTTCAATCGCTAATCGCATAAGTTCTATCTCAAAATCATTTCCAAAGGGGATTATTTCCATTAGCAAAATGATCTATCCCGTAGTGCTTCTGATCATGGTTCTGACCAGCAGCGGCCTTCGGATGCAGCCAGTCATGTCAAGTTCTGTTCAGCATTCGGTTGTGCCCTCGCCGCCGATTCTGTACCAGGCGGCAAACGTTACAAAAAATTCCGCTACGATCACATGGTCTCCTTACAATGATTCTAACTTTGCACGGTATGAAGTCAGGAGGGCGGGCACTTCGGGGAATTATGGCTGCTCATGCACTGTAATAGCCACGATACATTCAATCAACCAGACCTCCATTGTCGCTGAAAATTTGGCTCCTGGAATCACTTATTATTTTATCGTCAGGGTATTCAGCATTGAGGGGTTATATGCCGATTCGAATGAAATTAATGTTACGGCGCTCCAGGATCCATTTGATTTGACACCGCCTTCAATAACCATAATGTCACCCCAAAATATCACCTATGGGTATCAGACTTTAATTATTGAATGGGAGACTGACGAACCAACGGTATGGATGGGCTACAGCCTCGATGGAGGTGAAACGTTAAACCTCACCGAAGGGGTTATGCTCAATGATATAGAGGTTGGACCCCATTCCTTCACTCTGTTCGCCAAGGATGGCAAGATGAATCTGGGTAATGCCACGGTCCATTTCACGGTGGATCTGGATCGGACTCCGCCTACAATATACCATGAATCCCCCGGATGGGCTGACGAAGGCACCCAGATAACACTCTTTGCATTGATAGTAGATGACGAAGAGGTCACCAATGCATCAGTCTTTTATCGTCTCCGAGGGGAAACAACTTTCGTCCAGCTCGAAATGCTGAAGTGCCCTGAATGCGATGACATATACAATGCCACATTCATGGCGCCTCTCGGCAACGATACAACGATTGAGTATTACATCTCTGCGAGCGATAGGAACGGCAATGGTATTTCTATTCCGTCAGGTGCGCCCCTAGAATTATTTAACATTTCTGTGAATGCACATCCCTTACCAGTCCAAATAATTTCCCCTTTAAATGCTACAGAGAGTAGCGTGCTCCTTGTCTGGGAGCAGAGCAATGCGACTGATTTTCTTAAGTATACCATCTTCGGATCACAGGATAACCCCCAAGGGAGCCCATTAGCAAACATCACATCCAAACAAACATCATCCTACCTGGTGGAAGGCTTAACCTCAAACACAACCTACTACTTCTACATCAGGGTTTTTGACTCGGGACAGCTCTTTTCGGATTCGCCCAGGGTGGCAGTGAATACCCTCACCAGCAACCAGAATCCAAATGGTGGGACAGGCAGCCCATCCTGGCTAGAATCATACGGCTTGTATCTGGCAATGCTTGCGGTACTAGCTACCACAGTGTTGGCCACTGCAGCATATTTCAAACTAAAGAGAAGCTAGCTAGGTATAGTTTTGTTACATGGAAATATTAAGTGAATTAAGGATAAATGTGGTTACTTTCCCGGTTTTTGGGGCTTTCTCTCTCTGCGGAATATAAACCAAAGAAATGCAACAGCAAATACCACAGCCAATGCGTCACCAATGATCCAATATAATTCATCGGCAGTAAAACCCTGGCTGACAACAGAAACGGCTATTGTGACATTATTTGATGATGAAGCAGCATACCTGCTTCCTTCAGCGATAGAGGCTTGGACAGTCCAATTGCCAGGTTTGGTAATATTGAAGATTGTACTGAATGAAGGAGATGTAGCATCGAGAAAGATTGTGTTAGTCTGGGAATCAGGATCTCTTATGGTGATTTTTACGGAAGTGTTTGCCGGGAAGGGATTGATTATGCCTGTTACATTTATTGGCTCAGCGGTGTGATTTGCAGCTAGGATGACGGATTCGCTCGAGGCGATAATGGCAATGGTTGCAGTGACAAGGGGAGGTGCATTGGAGGTGATAGTGATCGTCCGAGATGTCGCCTGGTTGTAGAGGTCATTTCCAGGCCAAAAAGCATAGAACTGGTAAACGCCAATCTCGGTCAGGTCGAAGCTGATAGAATAGGTATCCCCCATCAGCTCAACACTTGTAAGGAAGCTGAACGGGGCTCCATTGAGGGAATAAAATATGGATGCAAATCCGGATTGGGAGGGGGTAACATTCCCATCGACAATTACTGACATGCCGACTGTGCTGTTCTCGGATGAAGGCTGCAGAGTAATTTCAGTATCCTGCTTTTGAGGGGGGATATCTGAAGTGACGTTTCCCATCAGCTGGCCAAAGGGTATGTTGGAGAGGGCAAAGTTAATGCCAGAAGTCACGGCACCAGCTGTAAGATTTACAGGAAACTGGAGCGCAGAATAGTAGCCGACCAGGGAAGCGGTGACATCGCAGAGGGATGTGTTGGCACCATAGGGCATTGTAACTTCTATGACATAGGAGCCATTGCCAGAGCTGTGGCCAAGGTAGTTCCCATTCGCCACCAGTTCGACAAAGGCCAACGGTGAGCCTGAGGAGAGGGAGGTGACATTCCCCTTAATCCAAGCTTTTGCGGGGGCTGTTCCTGAAATGTTGAAGTTCACGCCTGTGATGTTTTGGCCCTCCTGGGTGATGAGAACATTCAGGGCTCTCCTATAGTCGAGGTTTGGGGTAACGGTATAATCGCCCGGTCCCAGTTCAAAATTGACAGTGTAAAGCCCCCACTCATCTGACTCAGCTATCGACCAATAGGGAGGCGAGGTAGCCTGGATTGAAACCCCCTCTGCAAGTTTTCCGTCTTCATAGGTAACTATACCCGAGATGCTTGCAGAGCGGGTCAATACAAAGTCAGCTGTTGATGTCTCGCCAGCGGTAACGCTGACTGGCACATCGGATGTATTCCATAAAACGAAACCCTGGATTTCCGTCGAGAGGATGGCTACCCGGTAATCCCCCGCCGGCAGGTCATAGGACAGGTTGTAATTCCCATTGAGGTCAGTATAGGCATATCCCAGTGGGACCCCATCTATTTGGGGGAACACCCCAATCTTTACATTAGGGGCAGGAGCTCCGCCTGAGCTCTCAATCGTGCCCGCGACCGCACCAGACTGCCCAAGATTTATGACTATGTTGCCTGTGGTCTGACCGGCAATGGCTGATATAGCCGGAGTTTCGTTGTTGAGGGATCCGGGGCTATAGGAATGGGTTTTTATGACATAGCTTCCCGTCGGGATATTCCTTTTGAAGGCAAAGGAGCCCAAAGCATCTGTAAAAGCCATGGCAACTGTTGAATTGTCAGAGAGACTAACCAGGCTCAGACTGGCATTTGCAATTGCCTCGCCAGCCGGCCCCAAAACCCAACCATCAATAATCGCCCCTTGAGTCAGGAGTATCTCGCCCAAGTTTGTGATTTCGCCGGCGGTTATTGAAAAATTGATTAGCCGATCTAGATACCCATCAGCCTGAATGCGGGCAGTATAGTTCCCCTCTGGGAGAACATTATCAAACCGGAAAGCGCCATCGTTAGAGGTGAAATTATAGTAGCTGCCGTTGGCGCCCCATACCTGGATAGCTGCGGTACCTATTGGACTGGCGGCAGAAAGGGAAGGTAACAACGGCAGCATAAGCAGCAATAGGATAATAGCCCATAGGAAATGACCCCGATCTGCCAATGACCACACCACCCATTCACAATTCTGCAATGGATAGATAAAAACCCATAAGATGCTCCAATTAGCAAAAATGACCCCCCTCACAATGGCTTATTT
>JAJRAB010000065.1 GCA_028683025.1 Candidatus Methanomethylicus sp.
ACCTGATAGTCTACATAGACGGAGTGAAGATATTCCAGTGGCAGAATGACTGCACGGACAAGACCCTGCTTGGAATCCCGCCGGCGCCAGGCCAGTTCATGATTGGTGGTCGGTCAGACGGCTCTTCGAGCTCTGACTGGGGCATCGTTGTGGACTATATTAAATACTGGGCCTAAAAACCCCTTTTTTTATTTTTTTTATATCTTTTTTATATAAACCGGTTTCTGTCGAACATTCATAATACAGCTAGCTTCTAGTATTAGGCATCTTATTGAATAGAACTAATTGGTTTCTCTGTATTACAAATATCCAATTAATTAATTAGAAATAAAAAGTCAAATAAAAAATACCGTATCTTATTTTTGTTAAAAATTAAGACTATACTATTATATAGTACGCTCATAAAGTATGTATAAAATATACATTTAATCCAAGGCGCATGTTAGTTTGGGAACATGCTATTGGGTGGTTTCCTCAATGGAAAATGATCATTTTCCAGTCTGGGGCAAATTTCAATTAGAAATAAATAGGGATATGATGGGGCAATAAGATATGCGAAGTATCAGCTATGCAGATTTGCTGACTCTATGGAAAAAAGGATCGAGGAATGGCTCCTTACAAAGACTTAGCTGTCTAAAAAAGGGCTTATTCAGTGCCGCCCTCTCTTATGCAAAGCTTGGCAAAAACATAGTAAATTCCAAACTCGTCCTTTTCATCGAAGACATAGCTGACTTGATAAAGAACAGCTTAAGGCGCAGGATAATGAATTGCGGCTCGGAACGCGCAATTCGAATTGTGCAGAATCCAAAGATAGTTGACACTGCACCTGAGGTCAGGCAATGGGTCAAATGCGATGCGTTTGTATTCTGGCTTGGCACGAGCGTTCTGACAAAAAAAAGCTGGATCCTTGTCCAGTAAAATTCTGTTATTAAAATAATATGGCAACTCACAAGGGCATTGGGGCATGCGGGGCGCTGATGGTCGCTCTGTTGCTCTTTTTGGTATTAGGTTCCACCGCAGTCCCCTGTGTCCGGGCTACTCCGGATGAAGCTGCGCTAAGGGCTGCCGTTCAAAGCACCTTTGCCCAGGTTCTATCCGCTGAACAGGACGGGGCAAACGTCACCAACGCAGCTGCCAAGCTGAATACGGCTCTAGGGCTTATAGAAAACGCTGCTACTGAATCGGGGACAGTACGGGATGAAATGCTGGCGAGTGCAGAGTCCATACTTGCCGAAGTAAGCGCATCAATACCCGCATTGAAATCCGAAGGCGAGCAGGCTCTCTTCTGGGGCAATGTAACGCTCCTTTCAGAGATTGCACTTACTGCCATGGGACTGATCTTTGCCTATATCTTGGTTCCGCTGATCTACTGGCGCCTCTGGCTTAGGAGCAAAAGAGATTGGAAGCTACAGGCAAAATGATGGACGATGAGCTAAGGCTAGTTGTAATGGGAATTATCCTGGCGGCAGGAGTACTGGCCATATCACAGACGACAGTTGGTCAATTCCAATTCGAGCCGTTTTCAACCATCAGCATCTTGGGATCAAACATGACCCTGGATAATTACCCCCAGAATGTTACTGTCAATCAAACCAACCGCCTCTATATTTATCTGGATAATCAGGAGGGCCATCTCTCCTATTATGAAGTCAGGATGAAGCTGGGCAACAGCTCTACAGCTACAGGTCCAGATTCACCTTCCCAGGCTGAACAAATCGGCACAATTTCTGCCATTGTGCCTTCGGGAAACCATACCCTAATCCCGGTGGACTTTAGAATAGATGCAACCGCTACCAACGCCAAACTTATCTTTGAGCTCTGGGTAATCGACTCCAATGGTCCCCATTATAGTGGAAAATGGAACCAGCTTTGGATCAACGCCACTTAACCAACATGAGCCAAATAGAAGATCTCTCCGAACAGCCGGTGCTTGATAGCCGATCGAAGCAAATACTCGAATCCCTAAAGGCAGCCAAAGCTGCACCGACGCTTGGAGAATACGTAAGCCAAAATTCCAAGTCCTTAGGCATGAGCAAACAATCGGTTGCAAAACGGATCAGCAGCCTTAGGGAGCAGTCCATGATCGAGATTCGCGATCCAGCTCCACCTGCGACTTTCACATCCTACGCCTCATCTGTCCATTCCCTGTGGTTCTGGCTGGTTCTTGTGACAGCTGGTCTTGCAATCCTGTCCATTTACGCTGCGCCCAGTTTTAACCTTGCATTCCCAAGATACATATTGGGCTCTGCCTTCATATTCTTCCTGCCTGGCTATGCGCTGGTAAGGCTCCTCTATCCAAAACAAAGCAAATTGTCCCATATTGAGGGCACTGTGCTTTCAGTGGGGCTTTCGCTGGCTCTGGTATCCCTTGGCATGATAGTCCTTAGCTATCTTCCAGGGGGAATAACCCTCGATCCGATCGTAATTATGACGGTCATAATCACAGGCCTCTTCGCTTTGCTTGCCATGATAAGGGAATATAGATGAGAGCTCAAGATGGCTTCAACAAATACTGCTGGTAACAGCTTGCCTGCTGCTAAGCTTTCTAGGATATCCCTTGCAGTTGGGATGCTGCTTTTCACAGCTAGCGCCCTAGTCATATTTTTATACTATGGGAAGATTACAATATTTGCTGCATGTGGCCTTGCTTTGGGAATAGTTGGGCTGTCCTTGATTGTATACGCCCCTAAAACGAGCAATGTAAAGATCGGAACCGTAAACGAACAAGAACAAGGCATTCAAAATAAGGATGATGGAAGCTCCGTGCCATCCATTGAAAGCGACCTTAAAATTCAGAGAAGGCTAAACTTGGGATTCAATGCTGCGCTTGGAGTAATTTTGGCTTTGACCCTGTGGACACTATTTCAGCTTAACCCTGAGTCCCCATTAGGCATGTATGTGAGCGTCCTGGCACTCGAGTATTTCGTATGCGTGGCAATAATCCAGCCAAGAAAAAATTTTATTGATCTTCCAGCTCTCGCTCTCTTTGCTGGCTTCATTATGGTCATAGTGTTCAAGGTATTGGAATTGATCTGATGGCAATAGCGATTGACGGGGTAGGATCATTTGGAAAAGAGTCCAAAGGCCCCAGAATGGTAGGTATCGGGGCTGATTTGCAGAAAGAAAGGAAAGGACTGATGTAAAGATGGTGGATCCAGAATTTGACTTCAAACTGGATACAGATTATAAGAAGAAACCGGGTGGAAGACCCCGGGTGGTGGTGTGCATACCGGCATTCAACGAGGAGATGTCCATTGCCATAGTCATCCTCAAGGCGCAGGAATTCGCTGACGAGATCCTGGTTTGCGATGATGGTTCGGTCGATATGACCAAGGAGATCGCGCAGAAACTTGGGGCTGAGGTCATAGTCAATGACAAGAACCAGGGTAAGGGTGCCGCACTGACGACCCTTTTCAGGCGAGCCAAGCTCCTCAATTCGGATGTAATTGTCACCATAGACGCTGACGGACAGCATGATGCGAACCAGATTTCAAGACTCATCGAGCCCATAATCAACAACAAGGCTGATGTGGTCATCGGTTCGAGATTTGTGGAAGGCAGCTGGACTGATGCGCCACTGTACCGCAGGGTAGGGCTCGCCGTGATCAATTGGATCTATAGGATCAAGTACAAGGGGCTGGTATCAGACACCCAGAGCGGATTTAGGGCCTACTCAACGGAAGCTCTGGATGTGATCATCGATAGCGAATCCAAGGGATACGGAATAGAGTCCGAACAGCTGAACAAAGCCATCGAGAACGGGCTGCGGATAATGGAAGTGCCCGTCAGCATCCGCTATAAGGGACTTGGGAAAGTTTCCAAGAAGAACCCAGTTCTCCATGGAGCTGAGCTCATGGCGTTTGCAATGAAATCCGTGATAGAGAAGAGGCCCTTCACAGTTTTTGGCCTCCCTGGATTGGGGCTGATAACCGCAGGGCTGGTCTTTGGCTTTAACCTGATTATTAGCTTCAATAGTTCACAGCAATTCAACGTGGAGCTTACACTTTTCACCTTCCTCTCCTTAATCATCGGAATGATGCTGCTGATTGCCGCCCTTGCCTTCTATTGCATCTTCAATTTGAAATCGGAGCTGAAAGGTCTCGGATCAAAATACAATGAGGGAAGCGATCCCAGCAGCAACATATGAAAATCCTCCTTACCTCCATAATAGACCTTAAAAATTCTCAGCATAACCGCCCGCACGAATTCGTAAAGCACCTCTCCAAGAGGCACGAAATAACGGTCCTGAGCATCAAGGATTGGTGGAAAGCCGAACAGATCCAGCATGGAAAGCACAGCGATGACATAGGCCGTTATTTAGTGAATGTAGATTACCAGTACCTCTCCCTGAAGAGGATCAACCCTTCCCTCCAGGAAATCCTGTATCTTAATAAGATGAATGAGCTCGTCAAGAACAATTATGACGTTCACCTAAACTACAACAGTCTGCTGATTGGGAACCAATTCTCCAAGAGGATCAGGACCCTTTTCGATCTGGCTGACGATCTGGTTGCCATGATAAAAACCTCGCCGCAGTTGCCCAATGTGCTGCGAAGCTACGCTGCCTATTTCGGCAACTTCCTTCTAATGGACACCATAAAATCTGCGAATAGGGTCAGCGTAACCACTCCCGCACTCACAAAATCCTACTACATACCCGAAGAAAAGTTGACCGTGATACCGAACGGCGTTGATACATCCCTTTTCATGGATCGGGGCGACGCCAAGAAAGATCTGGGATTCGA
>JAJRAB010000026.1 GCA_028683025.1 Candidatus Methanomethylicus sp.
CGAGGTTATGGATTAGGCCGCTGGCTGGGGCGAAACAGTTTCGATCACGTTGCAGTGGTGGTAAACGGTGGGATGACTATCAATATCGTGACTCCACGCTGCAGGGCCATCCCCCTGAACAACCTGCTGACTTACAGACCGGAAAGATGTGTGTTGCGTCCGGGATGGCACGATGATTCGCAGCGGGAGGCGTTCATCTCCGCCATGGAATCTTTCAAGGATAGGCTATATGATACGCGAAAGGCGCTCATCGGTATAGGTCTGCACATCCTCTATGCTTGGTTTGCCCTGCGTGTCCCCCTGCGCCGTCCGGCCAAAGGCACACGCAAATGGGTTTGCACAGAGGCCATTTTGGAGAACCTGCGTAACACTCTACCGTCTTTCCGCGATATTGAGAGACTCCCGCTCGATTACTACCGCTTAGGATTTTCCACCACCAACGATTTCTTGCGCATTGCGAGAATGCGCCCGGATCTCCTGCAAATAATAGAATAAAGAAGGTCAGGAGTAATCAAACATTATCTGGCAATGTATCCTGTACTTCCTGAAGTCAATAACATGATAATAATGGAATTTATCGAAGATTTCATTTGATAATGATTATCTTGCCATGTACAATCGCTATATATAACTAATTTGGGTGACCTGTTTAATCTATACATTTTATAGAACTTTAATTTTATTTTCCATGTTTGCCCCTTTAATAGCTTAATAAGTGGAATTTGATAATCGAAATTGTAATCAGTGAAAAATTAAGCTGCCATTTTTCTATATTTTATGCTTTAATATCTCTATAAGTGGAAAATATTTCCATCTATGTGGGTTGATATGACGGAACATTTTGCACCTATTACACTGTTCGGCTCTTTAAGATGAATATACTCAAAGATAATATTCAAAATGAGGGGGCTGATGATGCTAAAATCATCAAAAGAATTTAGCAAGCTATTCGGCAGAAACAAGGAAGCCTTAGGCAAAGCACTTGAAGGCTATATCTATGCAAGATGGCCAACTCTCAACATATATCATATGAGAAAGCTGGCGAACAATTTAGTGCCTGATCCTAACTTAATCCTGCGTTATCCAACTGATCCAATCCCCCCTGAAATTGATGAAATGGCTGAGATGATTACTCAAAGGGTGTCGCTAAGCCTTCTAAGCATGGAAACAAGTACCTTTCATGCTAAGGTTCTTCGTTTAGAGGAGGCTAAGGCAATTTTGAGTATAGATCAGGATATCTCTTTAACCAACCTAGAGAAAGTAGTCCCATACAAGATTGCACGAGATATAATTTTAAAGAATCCGGATAACATAGCAGTATTTGAGTGTCCTTGCAGACTGTCGAAGGAAAATCCCTGTGAGCCTCTTGATGTCTGCCTAGCTATTGGTGATCCATTTGCACAGTTTGCTCTTGAACATAAGGTCAATAAAGCCCGAAAAATAAGTCAGGATGAAGCCACTGCAATAATAAAGGCTGCTGATGATCGAGGTCACGTTCACAACGCATGGTTTAGGGATGCATTAGGAGATAGGTTCTATTGTATTTGTAATTGCTGCAAATGCTGCTGTGCTCCTATGAAAGCGCATTCCAACCATGTACCAATGATAGCTCCTTCTGGATATGTAGCTGACATTAATGAGGAGTGTAATGGTTGCAGTGCATGTGTCAGTTACTGCCAATTTGAGGCCATTAGCATTGTGGATGATCATGCTCTTGTAAACTTAGAAAAATGTATGGGCTGTGGGGTCTGTGAATCTAAATGTGCCAACGAGGCCATAACTTTAAAAAGAGATCCGAATAGGTGTGAGCCTTTGGATATCAGAATAATCATGGAACATTTCAAATCTAGCAACGGGTAATATTCTTGCATATCGGTTGGCCGAACTAGCCAATGCAGCGGGCGTTACACCTTTCTAGTAGTAATCCTCAAATTCAACGAATCTAAAAAACTGCGGAATAGTAGGTGCATTCTGCAATACCGTAGAGCCGGATTGATAATTTTAGTCGGAAATCTATTTCCTTCTTCCTCCTACCATGAATTCGTATATAGCAAGAAGTATAATGGTGTTGTAATAATAATTAGGAAGGCAGGAGGACTCATTTCTTCCTGGGCGATAGAGCCCTTATTTCAGTATGTCCCAAGCCTCTGAGAGCCATAATAGGTTGGTTGGATCGTAGAATCCTTGTAACGCTGGAGGATTGGTCTGGAGGCAGCGGCACCTGCTTTTCATTTACTTCTTATCAGGAGGTGATGTGATGTCAGGATTAATAGGCAACTTTGATTGTATTGTCGGGATTGATGTTTCCAAGGATAAGTTCGACGCCTGTGGGATAACAGTTGAAGAGGCCAGACTATTTCAAATTTCGACATCCATGGATCGGAAAGGTTTTGAGAAACTGAAGAGGCATCTTGGCACTGTTTCCGTTTCCTCCGTTTTGATTGGAATGGAGTCTACGGCATCCTATCATGTTAATCTCTTCTCATATCTTGTTGCTGAAG
>JAJRAB010000028.1 GCA_028683025.1 Candidatus Methanomethylicus sp.
TCTCCTACAGTTGCTTAGTGAGTTGGATGGCTTTAGTGCTAGGGGAGATGTCAAGATAATTGGGGCTACTAACAGGATAGATCTTTTGGACCCTGCACTTCTCCGACCAGGCAGATTTGACAGAGTGCTCGAGATACCAGCGCCTGATGTCAAGGGAAGAGAGTCCATATTCAAGATACACGCTTGCAAGATGAATGTTACGAAGGAGATTAGTCTCACGGAGCTTGCAAAACTTACGGAAGGTGCGACTGGAGCTGAAATAAAGGCTATTTGTACTGAAGCAGGGCTTTTTGCCATAAGAGATCAGAGAGATCAAATACTTAGGAGTGACTTCCTGAAAGCAATCGACAAGCTCTTAAGGAAAGAGGGACCGAAGAATGCAGCAAGCGGTACCTACCTGTGAAAGTCCCTCTGAAGAGGATCTCATCAGGATACGGGCGGTGGCAGATTACCAATTTGGCCCGCGAGCTGGTGAGGCCATGTTTCCAGATAATATTGGTGTGGTTAAGTCCCGAAAGACCAAAAAAATCAAGGCCATATTTCTTGGAGGAAAGCTTTTGGCAACCCTAAAGCCTAATGACGGATTTTTGGCTTTGAGCATTCAAGGCGCAAGCCTGCTTGTACAAGCGTTGCCTATTCCTAGGTACAGAGTTGCGGTTATTGATGATGTTAACGAGTACATAAGAAAGGGACGGAATCTTTTTGCGAAGCATGTTCTAAGAGCCGATCCTGAAATTAGGCCAGGGGAGGAGGTAATAATCACAGACTCGAAGGATGAGGTAATAGCGGTGGGCCGAGCCATACTAAATGGGCTTGAAATGAAACGATTTAAAATAGGTTTGGCAGTAAAAGTAAGAAGAGGAGAGGACGAGGCTCAAGATGAGGAAGGAGACTAAAATTGAAACGAATGAATCCTAGAGAAATGAAACGGATGATGCAAAAAATGGGTATGGGCATGGAGGAACTCCCTGGCGTCTTCAAAGTTACAATTCATATGCAGGGGAAAAATCTAGTCATCCCGGATCCCCAAATCACCATTATGAAGGTCAGTGGTCAGACTATTTACCAAGTGGTTGGAGAGGCGACTGAAGAAACCCCTGAGGCTGCCGAGCAACGAGTTGAAATTTCTGATGACGATGCTCAGCTAGTGTCAGCCCAAACGGGTGCCAGCCTGGAAGCTGCAAAGAAGGCATTGGAAAGTACCAAAGGCGATTTGGCTCAAGCAATATTGCTACTTACGGCTAAAGGGTAAAACGCTGGTTATTCATAGCGTAAGCCCTGTCGTAAGTGCTCCATATTTTTGATGGTTTGTACCTGCCAAATGTCTTTGTGTAAAGCATCAACCTGTTACCATCATAACTGCAAGAGGGACACTTTTCGTGGAACCCATATGATATAGTTTTGCAGTGCCAGCAATAGGTATAGTCCCTTGTGAATGTGAAGAGACCAATGCTTGCGGTATCGACTATGCGCCGAGTATAGTTATTCAGCATTTCATCTGTAGGAAATGGTTCTTCAAGCCGTAGATCGAAGAGGTGCCCACCTCGAGTAATTTTTTGGAATGACTCCTCCACATGTAGTCTCCTTTTTAGAGGGATAGGAGTAGCCAGAGGGAGGTTAGAATGTTCAGTGTAAATAGGCACCGACTTTGATTTCAGGTAGCCTCCCACTACATCAAGATTTGTTAGTCTTTGGGCGGCGGGTTCGAAAGTTGTGCTAGAGATAAGAAGCCGCGTTGATGGCAGCATCTGCTTGCAGTAGTCATCCATTGCTTCAACAATTTTAATTGAAAGCTTAAGCGGTTCCTCACTATCTGCCAAATCCAAACCGGTGTGATATTGCACTGCTTCGGGAAGGCCAACATAGCTGATGATTCCAGGCGAATCACTGAGCCTGAAGTAGGTATTCCCATCCAGTTCTTCCTTGAACAGCGGCATAATTCGATCAGAAAAAATACGCTCCTCGACTATCTGGCGCTTAATCGAAAGCGCTTCCCTTGAAAGCTCCAACAACTCCCGTAACCTTTCCATAAGCCTGTCGTCATCACCATTAGCTTCATAGGCTATTCTCGGAAGGTTGAGGGTAATATTGTCAAGTGCTCCGACTCTAAGAGTGCCACTAGCCCAATCCTTCCAACTTGAATCTACACGGGAAAGGTCAGCACTATAGGATACATTTTCCTGCTGCCAAGGGAGGGTATGATTTACAAAATACACCGTTCCCCATTTCTGGGCCAGCTGGCATGCTTTTTCCAAACATTCATGCCCAACATCTGTAACCAACGCCTTCTTTCTGATTTTGAGAAATACAGCAGGGTGGAGTAATGGCTTCTGCTCCCCATCTGGTTCCTTCATTACATCCAGAAAAATTTCAAGCAACCTGAGTGATGCATCATAATAATCTCCATAGACTTCCCCTTTATCCTCCGGTCCCACTGCTTTTATTGGTTCAAGGAACTGTGGGATTTCAAGCTCAGCATTTATAGAAACCGGTGAAAATGAGGAGCCATTAGAAGAGGAATTCAACTCATAAACGAAGTCCCTGAGATCAGAACGGATCTCTTCATCTTTCATACCCTTTATGTAAGGAGCCAAGAAAATATTGAAGAAATTTAAAGATTGAGAATTTGAAACAAGTTTTGATGACGACCTTAAAAGGCAATTCAGCGTATAGAGTGCGCCTTTAAACGTCCTTTGTGAGTAATGGGCGGGCATCATTAGCCCAGTCCCGTCAGCAGCAATCTTCCCTTGTAGTATGGGACGCAGATCATGCTGTATATTGGCAGGACGCAACGCCCAGTAATTTGCATTATTCATGTGGATTGCTCCACAAAGATGGGCATCGGCTATTGTTCTAGGCAGGATCTTTAGCAGCATATACTCTTCGATTACTGCATCTCCAGCCAAGGAATGCACTTTTTCGGGAGATGGATATTCCTTATAGGCAGCATTCTTGATCGTGGTTGTAACATCATAGACTGGTTGGCCTAGCCTGGTAAGAGCGTGTCGGTATTCTTCAAGACCTTTCTCAAGCAAAATTGCATTAACGAATTCCCTCACCAAAGCGCCTGCCAAGTATCGAACCTGGAGCTTCTTTAACCGATCTTCAGCTTCTTTCGATATTGATTCAGCCAACTTTCTTGGCACGCCGGCTTCCCTAATCAAAGCATCGACTATCTTCTTGCGGTCAAATGGCTCAATGGTTAGGCTTGAAGTTCTTACCAGCATATCGCCCTTCTTTCGCCTAACGGCATCCTCAACCCCATAAATAAAATTTGCAACGTCCTGCCCAAGCAGGGTTAGAAAGTATTTCCCTGAAGACTCGTCTGCTTTGATAAGCTCTGCTTCAGCCAAGGTTCGAAGGTGATATCCAAATTTTCCAGCATCGCTTTTTGGATTCATCTCCAGCCTTTCCATAATCTCCGTGAATGAGAGAGGCCCTTCCATGCTAATCAGCTTCAGCACTTCTGCGCGTACTTCATTGGAAAGTGCCGATAGTATAGACTCAAGCAGGTTTTTGGACGACAAAGTGAGCCACTAAAAGTAGTTTGGGTGGGGCGTGTCTAAAAAAGATGTAGGTCATTGATCAAAAGATTGGTCGGAATTTAAGCGCGTATTCGATTATTCCAGATTCCCCATCTTCAGAGATCTTCCTAAAAACACTCTCAACCTGCATTCCTATGCTAACCTGGTTTGGTTGAACATCAGTTATCTGAACTGTCACTATTGTCCCATCGTCCAGTTTTACCATCCCCAATACATAGGGAGTCATTTTTTCGAATCCCTTCGGAGGGCTCCTTACAATGGTATATGTCATGAGCTTTCCTTTTTGAGGGAGCTTGTATTTTTCTAGTGCCTCGCTGCCGCATTTCGGACATTTCATTCGCGGTGGGAAGAGTGTATTCCCGCAAGCAGTGCATCTGGCTCCTTCAAAACGCGTTCGCTCTGGTATTTCTCTCCAATAGCGTGGTACTGACATCATCGTGACCTCCTCAGAATTGTGACATAGGTGCTCGATCCTGAGCCGCCTATATTCTGTGCAAGGCCTATCTCTGCATCTGGGATTTGCCATTTATCTGCCTTATTTGTCAACTGCATGGCAATCTCGGCAACCTGATAGGCACCTGTGGCTCCAACAGGATGTCCACGCGATTTTAGCCCACCGCTGGGATTTATGGAAATTGACCCCCCTGGCTCAAAACCGCCATTTGCTAGCGTCTTGTGGAATTTGCCTTTTTCGCAAAAGCCCAGATCTTCAAGGGATAGAACGCCTGTTATGGTAAATGTATCGTGAATTTCAGCTACATCAATATCCCTAGGAGATACCTTTGCCATTTTGTAGGCCTTCTCAGCTGCAGACACAGTTGACTTTAGGGTTAACAGATCCTCCCTAGAGGAGAGGTTAATTGTATCGGTGGCACCAGCTATCCCAGTAATCTCGACATAAGAATCAGAGTATTTCGGAGCATCTTCAAGTGGGCAGAGGATAAGAGAGGCGGCGCCATCTCCAACCGGGGCACAGTCATAAAGTGATATTGGGTCGGAGATCATGTCTGAATTAATTACTGTTTCCCGAGTTATTGGGAATGGCAGTTGGGCATAGGGATTCCTCGAACCATTCTTGTGCATTAGGACTGCAAAGTCTGCAAAATCCTCCCTTGAGATATGGTAGTGGTGCATATAATGATTCATAAGCATAGCATTTAGACTAACGAAGCTGGATCCGTAGAATAGCTCAAATTCAGCATCTGCTGCTTTCCCAAGGGAATGAGTGGTATTGCCACCGACGCCATCAGTCAGTTTCTCAACCCCACCAGTCATAACGAAGTCATACATGCCCGAAGCCACAGCCAAATAGGCTCCCAAGACTGCTGCTCCCCCAGATCCACAAGCAGCTTCAATTCGATAAGCGGTGGAGGGGGCAATGCCAATATAATCAGCAATCAGAGCCCCTATGTTATTTTGATCCGATAGATCGGAAGCACACATATTTCCCACTATCAGTGCATCAATTTGAGGGATTTTTACATCTTTTATAGCTAATCTAGCCGCATCGCCGTATAATTCCTTTATAGACTTTCGCCACTGTTTATCTACTTTAGTAAGACCTGTACTCAGCACAGCAACTCTTCTCATTCAAGTCACCATTCAAGTGAGAATTTTATGCCTAAACTTTGTATAAACTGCATAATCGATGTTCATTTTGCGCCTAATGTATTGAGTTACCTTTGGAGCAAGCTCACGTTTTGTTTGAACGCCGTCCTTCACGACTAAGCTAAATGCATCGCTTCCTGCCCCTGAGCCAAAGCTGGCGACGAAAATTCTATCTCCAGGTTGTGCAACATCGAGAACTGCAGAAAGACCAGTAACTGAAGAGCCAGCATAGAGGTTACCTATGTACGGCACTAACAATCCTGCGTCCAATTGTTCTTTCTTAAATCCCAGCATCCTTGCAGCCCGAATGGGAAATTTTCCGTTGGGCTGATGTAGCACCGCATATTTAAAATCACTCGGCTTTAACGACAATTCTTCCATAAGCAACTTGCCAGATGATGTTATATGGGTAAAATAGGCAGGCTCCCCTGTAAACGCTTCGGCGTGAGATGGGTAGTCACGTTTCGGCCTCCGCCAGAAGTCAGGGGTGTCCGTGGCATATGATACAGATCCTTCAAATAGTGCAACAGGATCTTTCTCCTTATCCTTCCTTCCCAAAATTATGGCAGTTCCACCGCATCCAGCTGAAAATTCCAAAGCATCTGCAGGTGCACCTTGGGCTGTATCAGCGCCTATGGCCATGCCATAGTTTATCATGCCAGAACCAACGAGGCCGATGCAACATTGAAGCGATTCAGTTCCTGCCTTGCAGGCAAATTCAAGATCTGCTGCCAGAAGGCGTGGGGTAGCCCCTATGGCTTCTGCAACAATAGTCCCTGTAGGCTTTACAGCATAAGGTTTTGATTCTGATCCCACAAAAATCGCACCAAGATTGATAGGGTTGATTCCTGAGCGTGACAGCGCATTTTTTGCGGCCTCAACTGCAATTGTTGCAACGTCTTCATCTTGGCCCGCAACTGCCTTTTCATCGATGAGGAGCTCTTCTCTGAAGTGCTTAGCAGATTTTCCCCATACCTTGGCAATTTCCTCTACTGCTACACGATACATAGGTATGTAGGAACCCCAGCCAGCGATGACTACATCAATAATTGGCCGCATGAATTACCACTTTTCCTTTTTTATTAAAAAGACCCATATATTAGGACTCCGTTTTTTGACTTACAATATATTCGACAATAAACGTATTAATTTCTAAGTAGTCTCAGTGCCTTTATCAGAT
>JAJRAB010000070.1 GCA_028683025.1 Candidatus Methanomethylicus sp.
CGGCAGCCCTTGCCTTAACCACAAGATCACCGTCTGCAATAATGCAGATCTTGACATCCCTCCCGATGGGGTTTACCAGCGGGACGGTTTCATTGATCCTGTTCTCCGGGGCTTTTACATCAAGGCCTTTGAAGTTAATTACCAACTCCATAGCCTGCGTGAATTTTCGCTTTTCGGAGTTCTTCTTGGCATCATCCACCAGCGCAGTGATTTTTGCTATGTCATACTGCATATTATGCAGCCTCCGCAGCCTTTATTTGTTCATCATAGGTTCCCGCAGCAATCTCTTTTTGGACTTCGCGGGGGTCTTTACCGGTAACGGTTACGCCTATGCTAACACAGGTACCAAGGATCTCCTTCAAGCATGATTTTAGTGACCTTGCCACTGAAAGTGGATACCTCGTCTTGGCTATACTGATAGCCTGTTCAATACTGAGGTCTCCCACCTTCTCAGCCTTCGAGTTGCTTGAGCACTTCTCAAGATGCAACTCTTTCACTATCAAGGCTGTGGTGGTAGGTACACCGACCTCGACCTCGAATTCCTTGGTTTCTGGGTCGGCGATTACCTTAACCGGAACTTTCATGCCTTCAAAATCCTTGGTCTTTTCATTAATGGTGTTGACTACCTGAAGAATATTGAGACCAGTTGGTCCCAAGGTCGGACCAATTGGGGGTCCGCCCGTAGCCTTTCCACCATCGACTTGGAAATTGAAGGTTTTCTTTGTTACCAATTTTAATCCTCCTCAAGTTCCTCAAAAGCTTTGAAGATGTCAGTCTTCTGTTCCGATTCTTCTTTTTTCTTCTCCTCAACCTTAGGGGCTTCACCACGTGAGATTAGCTTAACTTGTTCAGCATGCACTGTAATAGGGAGAGTGTAGGGCGCTTCCAATAACTCCAACGTTACTGAGCTCTTTGCTTTGTCAACCTGGGTTACTTTTGCCTGCATGCTCTTGAATGGACCTGCAATGATTTCCACTTTGTCATTGATATCAATGGTGTCGACGACGGGTTTTGGCAATATGAATTTCATGATGTCCTCGAATTTGACTTTGCCCGGAACCCATCCTTTTATGTGTTTTACGTCTTCTATTGCAATGTTAACAATGTTAGGACCGTTTGCCTCAAGAAAGACATAGCCCCGAACGTCCTGTGGCGAAACGACTGCTTTGATAGGTATGTTCTTAGATTTACAACGGCGCTCAATAAGCAAAGCTACATTCTGTTCTTGGCCTGCGGTTGTCCTAATGGCAAAAATGCGTGTGCCGGCGGGCTGGGATGTTGACATGATGTTTTAACCCCCCGTGCCGAGGATCAGGGAAGCAATTAGCTGAATAATGAAGCCAAATACTCCAACAGCGATTAAGCCGATGAAGCATATCTTTATCGATAGCTTAAGCTCGTCAAAGTCAGGCTTCCTTGACAGTTTCAAAACTTTTCCCATTGATCTAAAAGAATCGGATAGACCCATCTTACTCACCAACATTGTTTATGTGAGCAAAGGGGTAAAAAGTTAAGGCTCAATTTAAAGCTTTGCATTAATCCTAGTTTCAAATTTCAGATCTTTTCAAGCTCTATTTCATTGCGAATTGCAAATTGTTTTATATAATCCTTGAAGGCAGAAGGGGTCCCTTTCCAATCCACTACTATGGAATTGCATCCACCATATGTTCGTTTTAAAGCCAGTTCAATCATTGCTCGGTCCATTTTTTCAGTTAGAACATACTTAGGCAGAATATGCCCAAAGGCGAATTTTCCAGAAATTATCAGATTCGTGAATTTTTCAGAGTAGTGCCCACCACCAATCCCAAGAGCAACTTTTCCAAAAGCATGGTTGCTCATGATGCTGCGCGTAACAGCTTTTGAAACAGCCTCTCCCAAAGTGGGATCTCCCCAAGCGTGGTCCTCGCTTCCTATTTCCACGAAAGTCACGGGGTATGGAATCTCAGTTGGACCGTGGTGTGTAGCTTCAACGGTAACCTGGAGCTCCAGATTTGAGGCGCTAGCAATTTGCTTCAATTCGCAAATCAGCGCTGACTGTAAAATTGGGTTTGAGAAGGCAATGCTGTTGGGTTTGCCACCAAGTTGAGCACTGTTGGTGGGGTTTCCCGGACTATGGGCTGTGAGGCATTTTTTGCCAGAGGCACTTTTATGCCTTGATAGGCATAGGACCCATTCCACATCATTTGGGGCCAGTTCGAGGTCTATGAGGTGCTGCTCAACTTCAATCAAACAGAGATCCCTGAAGATGAGAGCAGGTTGTGAATTGAAAAGGAAGGATTTGAAGGGAATATGCTCTGCCAGGTGGCTAGCTATGTTGACACCCGCAGGATCGTTTTTTGAGTAAACCATGACCTTCAAAAAAAAGCACCAGAAAAAAATTAGAAGAGAAGAGCCATTATGCCCTTCTGAGCGTGCAGACGGTTTTCTGCCTGGTCCCAGACAACCGAATTCCTGCTGTCAATGACATCATCAGTCACTTCTTCGCCCCTGTGGGCAGGTAGGCAGTGCATAAATACGGAGTTCTTTGGAGCTGCAGCCATCAATGACGAGTTTACCTGGAAAGGTTTCATGGTAGATTTGCGTTCCTGGGCTTCTGCATCCTGTCCCATTGAAACCCACACGTCAGTATAGATTACATCTGCCTCTTTCACTGCTGCTTTGGGATCATCTGTCGTAGTCAATTTTGAACCCTTTGCAGCCAAGCGCTCTAGTGTGGACAAGTAATCGTCAGGAGCCATATACTTGCGGGGAGAAGCGATGGTCATGTTTCCGCCAAGCCGCATTACTGCCTCCGCCAGTGATCTGCAAACATTATCATTGCCATCCCCTACAAATGCAACATTCGCCCCTTCAATCTTTCCCAGCTTTTCCATTATGGTAAGGCAGTCCCCCAATGCCTGGCACGGGTGGGACGAGTCACTTAGGGCATTGATGACAGGAGCCCTTGCCACCTGGGCCATGGTTTCCAAATCAGTATGTTTGAATACTCTGGCCACTATCCCATCAACGTAGCAGTCAAATGTCCTTCCGGTATCAGCAACGGTCTCACCCCTCCCCAATTGGAGATCATTCCAGCTCAAGTATATGGGGTGTCCTCCCAATTGGTATACACCAACATCAAAGGAGATCCTGGTTCTTGTGGAAGGTTTCTGGAACAAAAGCGCCACACTTTTCCCCTGCAGATAGGGGCGTAGGTAGTTGCCACATTTCACTTCAGACTTAATTTGACTAGCTTTGTTGAGCATTGCAGTTAGCTCTTCCTTGGTAAAGTCAGCGGTAACAAGAAAATCTCTTCCTTTTAGACTCCTCGTGTTTATCACCCTCTTATTTTAAGGTTTTTTTAACAAAAATAGACACTTAAAATCTTTTCGATAAGCAAAGTCTTAAAAAAATTATAATGTCTTAATTTTTAGACGTTTTTGCTAATATGTTTTCAATTACCCAAGATGGATCAAATGGGATGAGATCTGCATAGTTCTGCCCAACCCCAAGGAAGAGTATGGGCTTTTTGATGGTATTGGATATGGAAATGGCTGCCCCGCCTTTTGAATCAGCGTCAACTTTTGTGAGTATAACCGCATCGAGCTTGACATATTTATTAAAGTCTTGAGCCTGTTGGAGCGCATCATTGCCAGCAAGAGAATCACCGATGAAGATCGTGAGATCCGGATTCACTACGCGGTATATCTTCAACAGCTCATCCATTAGGCCCTTATCGGTTTGCATCCTCCCTGCTGTGTCGATGAGAACTGATTCTATGCCATTTGACTTTGCATAGATTATGGCATCATAGGCAACTGCTGCAGGATCCGCTCCGTATCGGTGCTTTATGACCTTTATGTTGAGCCTACCGGCATGGGTTTCTAATTGTTCCTCAGACCCTGCTCTGAAGGTATCGCTGCATGATAGGACAACACTGATATGGTTATCAATGAGGTACTTTGCAACTTTGGCTATTGTGGTCGTCTTGCCAGTGCCGTTTATTCCAACGAACATTATTAAGAAGGGTTTCTTGGATTTGACCATATTTAACAGGTCAGCTGTAGAAAGTGTTTCTCTAAGGATCTCTCTGAAAGATGATTCTATTACGGGAGAGATGTCCTCGAACCGCTTAACCTTGACTCCAACCAGCTTTTGCTTGAGCCTGTTGCAGAGTTCTTCCGCTACAGGCAGGGCAACATCGCATTCTACCAAAGCCATTTGTAGATTCCAGAGGGAGTTTTCTAAATCTCCCTCGGAGATGGATTTAGAGGATACATCGGTGACGAAATCCCCTAAAGCCTTCTTCAGTTTTTCAAACACATATTACGCCTGCCCAGCAGCCTCTAGTTGAGCGTAGAGCTGGTCTATCCTGCCTTGGAGTTGACCCAAGCGGGCCGATATTTGAGTAAAGTTATTTTGGAGGGTTGTGGCCTGCTCCTGACCCAGCTTAATTCTACTGTCAATGTTGGATATAGCGTCATCTAGAGATTTTTCTACTGAAACCCCAGAGCCTATTCCGACTATCACCGAGTCTACATTTTGCAATTGAGCTCGAATGTAGTTGCCTCCGCCGATATGAATTAGGGTTTCACCGTTGCCGCTTCTGGACTTTATTTCCATCAAGGAAGCTTTGGAAAGAAGCATGTCTGCAATTATGTTTGATGCTAATTCCAACTGTTGACGGATCGCATCGGCATAAGCCTTCATATTTGAAAATTCCTGGAGTAAGACATCAAGCTCTTCCTTTGGAGCGAGCTTTGATGTTGGCCTTTCCTTGCTCATTGTGCTTTCACCGGCTCTTCTGTAATAGAGTTGATCTTGACTTCAAAACGCCTTACACCATGGTTTCCCCCGAGTATGCTCAGGGTACTTTCGCGGGCTGAAGCCTCGTCATCTGCTGTGACAGTTTTTGAAAATTTTTTCCACTCAAATTTTAGCCTCATAGATCCTTTAACAACATAATTCTTGCTCATCATCTATCACCTTGAAAACCCAAAGAGGATTCAATCCTTGCCATCTCTGGACCAGTCGTTTCTTGACCCACAACCACTCCTTTTGAATTTGCAGTCATACCTACACGTATGTAGGGAAAGCCGCAATTAATGGTAGAAACATCCACAGGTATATTAAATATTCTTCTGAGCTCGGCAATTTCATCGTCGGTGGTTAATGGGTGGCAGACAAGGCCCTTGTTGTTGACTACAGCACTAACGCCAGGCATCCTTAGACCAGCGATGGTTGCTTCGTGTACATCTACTTTGAGGTGATCCTGTATCAATTTCTTCAACATGGGATCAAG
>JAJRAB010000002.1 GCA_028683025.1 Candidatus Methanomethylicus sp.
TCCAAACAAATGAAGGCAAACCCTTGGCTTCCAAATCTGCGTCCAGCGACTATCGCACCAAATATGCGTGGATATATGTGCCTGTAATTTTAGGCTCGCTCTATGTCTTGCTAAATGCATATGTCTACCAGAACATACACATCATAATCCCAGCACTATTTCTGGGAAGCCTAGCTGCGATGCTAAATCATCCCCTCCGGACCCTGCTTCGATCGATCATGATTGCATCTGTTACAGTAGCAATAGTAGCTGGTATCGTCCTCTTTGAATTTAGCCTATACGCCGTTGGGCTACTCTTCTCAGTCTCATTCATTTTTATCTTGATTGGCGGGGTTGCCTCATGGTACATGACTAAATGGATGAAAAGGAAATTCAAAGCATAAACCTGATCTTAGCTGGCAGCATTTCAGACCTTAATCAGGAATTCAGCAAATTCCCTTTGGCTGGCTATCTCCCCAACCTCGTTACCATTCACTATGACCTTTGGGACTTCGAGCACTTTATTTGCCGCTGCGAGTTCCCTGAATTCCATCGCATCTATAATATCCGCAGTTATGTTTTTACTGGAATAGGCAAAATCGTGAACCATTTTGGAAACAATGGGGCATCTTGGGCAAGTGGGGAGCGTAAAAACTTCTATGTGAACCTGTTTAGTCAATTGCTGCAGTGTCAATTTTACATCTTCCCCCAGGTCTACAGGGCCAATGGATGCTGTGACAAGGTCTGACACGAGGACGCCAAACTCAAATCCAGCCGGGATTCCAAAAAACCTTGCTCTGTTATCCTCTTTTCCTCTCAGCAAAATTGCTGGATACTTGTCGATCCCATAGATGCTTGCCGTGTTTGTATCTTTGGACCTGTCTATGACCTCAACTGTAACCTTAGATGATATCTCGGCAATTTTTTTAACAATCTCAACTGTCGCATCACACAATACGCATGGCGTATTAGTGAATACTATCATCCTTACGGGTTCGCCCATTTTTTCCAGCGTGAACTTTGTCCACTCAAGCGTTTGGGGATCTATCTCGATCGTCATATCCCGGCCCCCAGTACTAATTCTCTCAATAGTATTTCAATATGCTTAAGGATTAAAAGAAACTGCATTCAATATAAAAAACGCTGGTGTCCAGAATTCCCCAATCATCTATACTGAACTCGATGTCACGAGAGGAGCTTGCTGAATATGTTGAGATACTCTCAAAGAACATACTTACCATAGATGGCCATTATTTTCTTGCTATTGAAAAAAGGTATGGTCTTGAAAAATCAATTGAAATTGACAGAGAAGCTTGGGAAGCCTATGCAGTTACTGAAGCCAAGCGTATAATGGCGCTACTCGATATTAACGATGGGACTTTGGCCGAATTACAGCGAGCCATTCAACTGATTGCGTTTGCACCTGTTTCAGGTGTTGAGACTACCCTTGTGGATGGACGGCTTATTGTTACGATTACAAAATGCAGGCCCCAATATGCTAGAAACCGGGACGGAAAGGGAGAATTTCCATGCAAACCAGTGGGATTGGCTCACCTCTCAACTTTTGCTAAAACCATCAATCCACTCATTAAAACAAGATGCCGATGTGCCCCCCCTGACCTCCACCCGAAGGAATATTATTGCTCGTGGGAATTTTACATTGATGGTTCAGATCCAGCTGTCTAAACATGACATTGCGCCAGTATGGCTTTCGATTTAGGAGATGAAAAAACGTGAAAATTGGAATAGGTAAACGTTTCCAAGAAGAAACCAAGCATACACGGGATGGATTGGATACGGGCGAGTTGGACTGGACTGCAAAACCAAAGCCCTATAAAACTTACCGCGATGCAAGCCGCATCGCACTTCCCAGGGCAAAGGGTCTGGTAGACATAACCCTTGACCAATGCCTCCGTTTGCGATGGAGCGTCAGAACATTCTCACCCGAGAGCTTGACCTTAAATGATCTATCCTATATTCTTTGGGCATCAACTGGAATCCGGGATACAATTGATGATTTCGAATTCCGGACTGCACCTTCGGCTGGCGCTCTGTATCCCATAGAATCCTACATTGTGGCAAATCGAGTTGAAGGCCTCTCCAAGGGGATATACCATTATTCTGTAAAAAACCATGAACTAGAAGAATTGAAACTTGGGGATTTTTCTAGTGATGTGGCTGCAGCGGCACTTGACCAGGGGATGTGCGCCGAGGCTGCGGTGGTCATTATATGGTCTGCCATGATAGAAAGATCAAAGTGGAAGTATGGCCAGCGTTGTTACAGGTATCTCTATCTTGATGTTGGTCATATAGCTCAAAACCTGGCATTGGCAGCGGTCAGCTTGGGTTTAGGCAGCTGCCAGATAGCCGCTTTTTTTGATGACGAAGTGAATACAATGGTAGGCATAAATGGCAGTGACGAGTGCGTCTTGTACATGAGTGTTATTGGAGTGCCTCAGAAGGGATGAATCGGCTGAATATGGAATGACTGCAACCTAGGTTTCGTTCCTGGTGAGCATACGAATAGTGGGTAGGGAGGCCGTGAGCAAAATGGATCTGGCTGTAGATGCAATCGATGTAATAAAAACCTACGACAGGAAGACAAGGGCACTGGACCAAGTGACACTTCAAGTAGAGGCAGGAACGGTGTTTGCACTTTTAGGACCAAACGGTTCAGGAAAAACAACCTTGATGCGCATTCTGACGACCCAGCTTTCTCCTGACTCTGGCAAGACATCCGTCCTTGGCCATGACACTGTCAGGGAAAGCGCAAAGGTACGCCAGCTGGTAGGCTATGTCCCTCAGGAAATGAGCGTTTGGACAGACATTAGTGGCTATGAGAACCTGCTGATCTATGCAAAGATCTACGGCATCCCTTCAGATGTCCGAAAAAGGCTCATAATGGAAGCACTGGAGAACATTGACCTAAGTGACTTTGCTGATAGGCTAGTGAAATCCTACTCAGGCGGAATGATCAGGAGACTTGAAATTGCTTCAGCTCTGCTCATCAGTCCAAAAATCCTTTTTCTGGATGAGCCAACAATAGGTCTAGATCCCATGGCCAGGAAGACTGTTTGGGAAAAGCTGACATCATTCAAGAAGGAATATGGCACAACCGTCTTCTTCAACACCCATTATATGGATGAAGCTGATCTCTATGCCGATCGTATTGGGATCATCAGCAGAGGAAAAATAATCAAGACCGGTTCTGTATCGGATCTGAAGCATTCTGTGGGAGGGGAAATTTTGATTCTTTCCCTGGAGCAGGAGAAGGTGGAACCTGAGCTCATTGAAAAAATCCGGGTTCTGCCGCTGGTTGAAGAGATAGTGGAGGGGGACTCTGAGATCAGCCTCGTTACAGAAGATGCTGAGGCTTCCCTGCCTGGCATAATGAAGCTGTTGGACAGTTCAGGTGTTGCCATCAGGAGAGTTTCCATGAATGAGCCAACCCTTGACGATGTATTCCTGAAATATGCTGGTACCAGGTTGGAAACGGCTACAAGGCTCAATGATATCAAACAGGTTCGCGGGATGATAAAGAGGGGTTAGTTAGCATGGGCTCATTTAGCAACCTCCTTGTCATGATGGAGCTTGAACTTAGGCGCATACGCCATGACCGGACTGAAATATACACGCGTGCTGTGCAGCCTGCTCTCTGGATTGCCATATTCGGACCTGTCATGGGGAGCTTAAGGGCAATACCGACTGGCAGCATACCCTATACAGATTATATCACGCCGGGGATCATAGTTCAATCAATGACTTTTGTCAGCATCTTCTTCGGCCTGACTATGGTCTGGGAGAGGGAATCTGGTATACTGAAGAAGCTGCTGGTTACTCCTGCTTCCAGGTATTCGACAGTGATAGGAAGATCCATGTCATCAGGAGTCCGAGCTGTCTTTCAGGTTTTCATAATAACGCCCATAGCCATGCTCATCGGCGTGCATTTCATTCCCAATGCTATTTATTTTTCCTCGGCTATTGCAATCATTTTCTTCGCCTCTGGCGGCTTCGCCGCTCTATCGGTTCTGATAGCAGCGCTGATGAAAAACCGTGAGCGGTTCATGGGAATTGGGCAAGCTATCATAATGCCGCTCTTCTTTGCAAGCAATGCCCTCTACCCTGTCAGCATCATGCCTCCCGTTCTACGTGAACTTGCATCAGTAAACCCATTGAGCTATGTCGTGGATGCAGCACGAAGCTTGATGATAACTGGAGACCTCTCCCAACTCCCGGCAGACATTGCTGCCATTGCCATTTTTGATATTGTGATGTTCATAATTGCCTCCATAAGCTTCAAGAGAATAATTGAATGATAGATGCAACCCATCTTTGAAAGTCATATGCCAATCGAGCTCTTTTGCCAAATTTCTCCCATATTTGGTAGATGGGCTGAGTAACGCTCCTTCATAATTCAAATAGCTTTCCTGCCAAGTAATCCTTAGGGAGTGCGGACAGTGTTCAAAACTATTCTTGTAGGAGTTGATGGATCAACCTATTCCGAAGAAGCCCTTGAGACTGCCATAGAGATGGCGAAACCCTTTGGCTCAAAACTCATCATAGCTTCCGTTTATTCGACGCCCTATTATTTTGGGCTAATCCAGAAGTATGATCCAGTGCTACCTCCGGATATAAAGGAAAATCTAGACTCCATGCTATCAAGGTATGAGGTTAAGGCAATTGAGGAAGGTGTAAAGGAAGTTGAGACAAAGTCGTTTTCTGTAATTTCTAACCTTATGAGCGTGGGAGCAGTGCTTGTAATCGAAGCTGAAAAAATAGGGTGCTCAATGATAGTTATTGGGACAAGGGGGGTAACTGGAATAAAAAGAACCCTGCTTGGCAGCGTAGCGGATTATGTGGTGAGGAATGCCCACTGCGATGTGCATGTTGTGCGCCATCGATTGGATTAAGCTCCCTGCTTGATCTCTGCTAGAAGCTCATTCCTCCGCATTGATGGAAGGGTAAACGGAGGATTGTACTGTGCCAATAACATCCCTGATATTTCAATGCCATCTGCCCCGAGTGCTTTAACAAATGCGTTCTGCATGATGCCAAACTTGGAATCCGTCACCCTGCCCCAAAAGACCCAAGCCGCCACCTTTCTGGCTTTTATGACTCTTATCCGGATTGCCGAATTATTGGGAACGGGCAAGCTTTCCACCGTATATTTTGATGGCATTATGAAACTTACAACCGAACCTTTCCCCTTCAATTCCTGCATAACGGGGGCTGTCATAGAAATTTTTTCGGAAGCTCGTTCTTCTATAGACACGGGTGATGTCATAGCTATGGACTCGCGCCTGGAATTGTTGCCAAAAATGTAATTGGCAAGAGCGTTAAAACCACTTCTCAGGGAACTTCCCAGGTCACCCGATGTTTCGATTTCGGCTGCAACCATATCCCCGTATTGCCTTATTTCATAACCTTTGGTTTTCCTAATGACGTTATATTTGGGCTTCTCAACCCCCCTTGTGGACAATATTCCATAGGCTATCCAAATTAAAACCAATGCAATTATGACCATTGCCGCTTCAGAAGTAAATACAATGCTTGGCTCGCCCGAATTTTTAACTACTATACCGCTCAATGCCCAAATCAGGACTAGCCCAAATGCGACATCTGCCCTTGTTACCAAAACCGCAATCGTGATTATGAGAGCAATTACCAACACAATGTTTGTCCAGATAACTGGTCCCAGGCTGCCACCATTCCAGCCTAATGAAATTAATGCTGCTGAGACATTCGCCACCGGGGCAACGGTAATCCATCCAAGATATACGCTAAACGGCAAATGCACGGCTAACTTTTCATTCCTGGACGCTTCAGACCTCCCAATATTCAGCTTTAGGTAAATGGCTATTAGAGTACCAAGAAGTATAAACATGAGAATTACAGAAATTGCTGGATAAAGCCAGTGCCATAGAAATAGCCATGTTATGTTTGCAATGCAGTTCAACACAAATAGGTAACCGATGTCTGCCATGAACCCCCTATCCCTGTTGCGCGGCAAGGCTTGGTACATTGTGAAAATTAGTAGGAGAGTGTAGATTATGGTCCAAATGGAAAAAACATAACCAGCAGGCGTGAAAAGGGCTGGAAAGAGATCTGATATCTGACCTGTTGCTCTTCCGTTTAAGCCAGAAAAACTGGCTAACAAATTCACTATGAATGTTGCGAAAAATGCTATAATGTTGGCAACCTGAAGCAAGGCTCCATTTTTTGAATTTGGCATATTTTACTATTACACAAGGTGATATTTCTATCTTAAGCTTGGTCGTCTCCATATGACTCATTGTGCGCTGGCCATGCACAAAGCAATTTCTCCACCTTTTCTAAGTTCCACTTGCCTTTTTAGATCTCTTATGAAGCGTTCTTTTAGGGCACTATTCAATTGCTTTGAGTGTTTTGGCTGCACAATCTCATAGGACTTGTCCTCGCCAATTCCTATTATTCCAAGGCCAAACTTGTTTATTGCCCTGTGGTATTCTTGGGCTGCAAAAGAAGCGTAGGGCATTGGAAAGCCCATGTAAACGTAATCTGAATGCCTTAGCCTTTTCATTGCCTGGCGGAAAGCCTTTGAAAAGCATTTTAGTTTTACTTCCACAGCTAATACTTGATGGCCCTTTATCCCGACCACGTCAATCTCGTACGACCTTCTGCCATGGTAGAATACTTCAGTTGATGCTTTGAAACCCCTGTTGGAGAGAAATTCAGCCACGAGAGGATACAGTACGCGTTCATCGGAGACAGCTATGGCGGTCGTAACAGTTGCTACCCTGGTGTCAACAACCAATAAGTATCACTAGCTTTTTTGGAATCTGGTTTTCTTGAACTTTGGTTCAGGAGCGAAGGAGGAAGAGACAATGTCTGCAATTCACGAGACATCGGGAAGACCAATGGCTCCTGCCCACCAAAATCTCGCTCTCTTTTTCTTATTATTTAAATATTTTCTATATATTTACATCAATATGTATATACCAATAGTTCAAAAAAAGATTTTCCTCTTGCTAGCTCCTAAAGGCCGCAAGAGTCAGTATTGGCAATTGGTAGTTGGTATAGCCCGCCACGTAAATTATACCACAATCAACAGCGATACCGTTACCAAAGTCATCAAGACCTGCATTCCCCCAAGATGTGGAACTTTTTGCAGAACCCTTGCTGTTGAATTTAAGCAGGAACGAGTCCCAGTCACCGGTTCCGAAAGAGGTTGTAACGCCGACCACATATATCCTGTCACCAGTACCTATGGCGATATTTGTTGGGATATCCTCACCCTCATCTCCCCAGGAAGTGCTCCATTGCTCGTCAAGGTTTTTATCAAAAGCTATCAGTACAGCCTGCAGATTAAATCCGATAAGTGATCCACCTGAGACATATATGCGATTTCCATCTATGGCTACCGCCGTGGCAAAATCATATATACGACCCCAACTGGTGCTGTCCTTCAAGGATCCAAAGCAATTGAATTTCAGCAGGAATCCTTGGGTGCCACCGTATTCGGTCGTGTTAGTTAAGCCTACAACATAAACATTGCTCAATAGATCTACTGCAACGCCTGAGGGAACATCATCATAGCTCCCTCCCCAGGTCTTGGTCCATAGGCATGTTCCGAAAATGCTGAATTTTGACAGGAATATGTCAAGGTAACCGCTGGGTGTCATTGAATAGCCGACTACATATACTGCATCATATGTGACCGCTATTGCCGTCGCTGCGTCTGCAAGGCCTACGCCCCATGTCTTTGACCATTTTGGCTGGCCATCGTTTGAAAACTTTACCAATAATGCTTTGTCAGGGTTCCCATTGTTAACCGTATTCCCCACTACAAATAATCCGCCCAATGATGTTGAGATGGCAGTTCCTACACATTCATTCGATCCCCCGAATAATGTTTGCCAGAGGTATTGGCCCTTTGTGTTGTATGCTTCTAGTAGAACATTTGTAACTCCTGTTTGGCCATTGAAAGCGCTGCCCGCCACAAAGACTGTATTCCCCTTGACTGCTATCCCCCAGCCCAATGAAGGGACCGTACTTGACTCGATAGCCCATTTTAGCTGGAACTGTTCACCACTTGCGCTTACCGTGGCAACGGGTGCCAATGCTATAATTCCTAAAAGTGCATATACACTTAGGAAAATCAACATCTTTTTACTTGTTAACATCATCAGAATAACCGTGATAACGTCTTTTTGTTGGTATATTTAAAATTTTTTATATGTTTGTTTAATTTTTTTTACAATATTATGCTAGGTAAATACACAAAGCCATCTCCTCGATGGTAAGTGTATTCAAACCTTTAGAAGCACCATAAATATACGCCTAGGAGAATTTTGCTAAACATATTTATCAGGGGCAAAAAAAGCAACAGCCATTTTCATTGATTATCTGTCTCTTTTTTGCTAAAGCGTACTCAACTGTTTCGCGAGATGGGTTTGCAATGCCGTCCAGGCCGATATCGATAGCCATAATTTCATAAAGCTGGCGATTGCTTCCCTTACCCCTCATGCAACCAAGTGTGAGATGCAAATTTGTTAGCTTTTCCCTTGCATAAGTCATCAATCTCTCAACTTCCATTGGATCCGGGACAACCTCGTCTATCAACACAAGGAGTGCACATGAATCAACATTTGCCTCTGAAATTATATCAATGGCATTATACTCGCCCCTGATTTTTCCCCTGTCAATTCCAATGAGCACATGTGCTGCGATAACTGGTATGACTTCCTTTGCTGATTTTAGCACTTTTCTGTAATCTGCAACAGACCAACGTCCCCCCAAATATTCGGAGATAGTAATATCGTCACCGATTACATCGAGAAGGAGCGCATCTACCCCGGCCTGCCCCAATGCTTTTATGGTCGAATCCTCTACAACTCCAGAATGAACTTCAACCTTAAGACCAGTTCTTGCTTTGCCTTCCCTAATTGCACTTATCATTCCCTCAATTGGCAACTTACCTTTCCTTGAAAAACCTCCGCTGATTAGGACGCATTTTGCGCCCCCCGCTTTCGCAGTATCGAATGCTCGGATAACGTCTGGCGGCATGGTTGCCGGGTTCATACTCTCAAGGAATTTGCCATCACAGTGGGGGCAGCCCAATTCACAGCGTTTGCCTGTGATGGAAATAGGAAAAACAGCTGGCGAAGGAACATAGAAAATTACCTTTTTTTCTAGTCCTTGGGGATCAATCACTCTAGACATTCCTCAACCATCTCCACAAGATCCCCTCGGTTTACCCCAACAAATACGACCCCACCAGCAGCGCTGTCAATTATTGACCTAACCATAGAAATATTTGCGCCTCGAAGTTCCTTCTCTATTTGTTCAATCCCTTCCTCAGGATAGGCAAAAAAATCCCCCGATATCGTAACTTTTTCTATTATGCCGTCAGTCGATCTTACACTCACCTTAACGAGTTTCCCTCCCTTAACTTTTTTTAGACTCGTTTTTTCCATTAAAATCACCTTCGGAATAAGTAGTCGATTGACTTGTATTTCATTGTAAGTTTAGGAACTCTGCTAAGCTCTTCCCATGATGCCTCCCCCAGCTTAATCTGAAAGCCAAATTGAGCTGCGAACTGTTTTACTATGGCATCTTCCACCTGCGCTGTTTTCACAGTTCGCCCCAAAGCCTCTCTGAGAGTGATCAGCCTCAGCTCCACTTTTTCCACTCCTTTTGCCTTCAGCTTTTGAGGGTTGACTTTGATTGCGCCTAAAAGTGTTGGATTGAAGTCAATAAGTAATGTTCCATGTTGCAGGACCGCTCCAAACCTTCTTGTCTGGGCGTTGCCGGAAACCTTCCTTCCTTGTATTTCAATATCATTTACTGGCTTGAAAGTTGCCTTAGCCCCCAAAGAATTCAAAGCTGAAACAAGTGGTGAACATATCTTGAGATAACTCCCTTGGATGTCCTTGGTAATTGTTGGATCTTTATCACTGATTGAAAAACTATAGGTTAGCTCACCGTCTGCATGAATGACTGCGCCACCTCCAGTGATCCTCCTGACAACATCAATGTTATGCTGATGACAATACTCAAGATCAACTTCCTGCCTTACTTCCTGAAAGTAGCCTATGGAAACAGCACTTGGCTTCCAGCCATAGAACCTCAATGTCGTGGGGCTGGTTCCATCACCGACTGACATGGCAATCGATTCGTCAAGCGCCATGTTCTCCTCAGGTGTAAATATATTATACCTGATCACCCTTAGCAAGTCCAACCAGTTCACCTTCTATGGGTAAGAGTTCATTCGCTTCAGGCATTTTTGCGTAATTGTAAATAGGTCCAGTAATCCTTTCGTTAAAATATGGCCTATTGCAATCAGGACATCCATGCACCATAAGCATGTCCCCCCCTTCAAAGATCCTCTTGAACTCAGCTGATGAGATATCTAGGCCGACCAATCTTCCTTCAAGGTCAAAATTAAAAATTGAAATGTCCTGTCCCTTCTCCACAAGCAGATGCCTTGCAATCTGCATCCTCCTGTATTTTTCCATATTTGGGGGAACTGATCTTTCCATCCTGCTTCCGGCAACCGGTGTAAAAGCAAAGAGCGAAGGTACTATGCCCTCCTTTTGCAATTGGTGCATTAGAAGGACCGCATCCATTTCAGTTTCACCTAGGCCGATTATTAAATGCGAACCTACTTTCCCAGGTCCAAAAACGTCAACAGCTGCTTCAAGTGCATTCAAAATGTCTTTCATATCCTTTCCTTTGATTAGTGGGAGAAGCTTTGCATTGGCGCAATCAATGGGGATCGTCAACCGTTCAGCGCCTGCATTTCTTATCTTTTCCATCTGTTCCCTAGAAAGGGGGGATGTTGAAACTGATATGGGCAATTCACAGCTTTTCTTAAATTTTCCAATCAACTGTGGAAGTTGCTCCTTCACCATGGGTTCATCAGAACATTGAATACATATGCGCCGAAACCAAATGTCATTTTGTAACACATTCATAGTTTCATCAATGCTAAACTCTGGCCAATCAACACGTGCAATCCTTTTGCTACCACCCTGTGCAGTTGTTGACTGGGGGCAAAATGCACAACTCCCCCTGCAGCCGTTATTTTTAAAGTAAAAGTAAGCTGTCGTTGGCTTTACCTGTACAAGGCCTTTGATCAAACCTAGACCTACTGCCGATCCATAAGAAAGCATAATCCTATTTCCCATATCCAGCACATCTTATTGGGAATTTAAAAAGAGTAATACTTTGATCTCATATCATCTTTGCTTTTTCCCAAAGCAATTCAAATGAATCCTGGAAGACGGAGACCAACCCTGCATTTTTGCTATATCCAGGTCTAAAGTACACTTTGCTATCGCCGGTTTTTCTTGCCCAAACAAGGAACAAGAGCTCATTATTATCGGCTATGGTAAACCTGGTAAGCCTCCATTCGCAGGGTGACTGCTTTATCTGAATTCCAAGCCTTTTTATTTCTTCTATCCTTTCCTTCATGTCTTCATTATTGACAAGCAGTATGACTCTAACCTTGACTTTCCTGTCCAACGCGGAAATTAATTCTTCTCTGACCTTTGGATACCAATTGAATTGCTCAGCCAATATGCATATTTCTGACCTGGATCTGGAAATCATCCTGACAGTTTCCATCTCCATTGTGTTTAAACCATCAAGGACCTGCCACAATTCATCCAATCTTATTCCGAGTCTATTCTCGGCATAGATTGGCTCAAGCATGTTCTGAATGTT
>JAJRAB010000064.1 GCA_028683025.1 Candidatus Methanomethylicus sp.
AGTAACAAAAAACATTTCTTCGGTTTGATCAATCTTTGATTCTTTATCTGCAAATCTAATTTTTGCAGCACCTAGTATCATCGGCTTATAGTTCAGTTGGCCTGACCCAATGCCATTCTTCTGGATAAAGAATTGGGGTATTTCTGTTGGAAGCACTGGCCTCGGGGCCATCTGCGTTGAAGGCTGCTGGGATTGGCTAAGCTTTGGAATCGCGCTTATTCCAGAACTGGGGGTTGCAGAAACATTTGATGTTATGGCCATTTTCGATCTTAGGGGGTCCATAAGCATCTTGATTTGGTCACGGGTCAGAGGCCCCCTAAGGTAGGACATTGACCACCTGGTACTGAAGATAACCGGAGCATCATCATGGACATTATGCATCAAAAATACACGATTTCCAAGACCGCTTATGATCTTATCCATCGAGCTCCTATTGAAACTCCCGCCTGCTCCAGTTGAAACCCCCTCGAGTGCATCAAGTATGCGCAGCTTATCCCGCTCAGTTTGCAGGCGACCAATGAACCAGGTTCCAGTATTCGAAAGTCCTTTATAATCCAGGTCTACGGGATTTTGGGTAACCAGCATAACGCCAAGCCCGAAAGCCCTTGCCTGTTTCATGAGTGTTAGTAATGGAAGTTTGGAAGGTGGGTTGGAAACTGGAGGTAGGTAACCAAAAACTTCATCAATATATAGTATGGCACGGAGGCTCGATGTGCCTGATTGGGTCCTCATCCAACCGACAATCTGGTTCAGGAGCAACGATATAAAAAACATCCGTTCTGCATCTGCAAGATGAGCCAAATAGAAGATTGATACCTTTGGCTTGCCCTGAGCATCGTACAAAAACCCTTTCGCATCGAGTGCTTCTCCCTCTCGCCACAGCTGGAAGCTCGGTGCTGCAAGCAGATTGTTTAACTGCATCGCCAGGGCAAACCTGTCCTTGGAGGGGTAGAATGATTCTAGCTCAAGCACTCCAATCTGTTTAACTGGTGGATTCTGTATCTGGTGTATGAGCCCTGCAAGATCGAGGCTCATTCCGTCATTCCAAGCCGAATAGAGTATTGTGGAAAGGAGTATGTGCTCCCTTGACTTGATTGGATCGGCCTCGATCCCAACCAGCCCAAGTAGGCTTGTGGCGGTTGTATTAATCCGCTCCTGAAGTAGTTCGTTATCTTGAATTATCTGAGGGGGAGGTGCGTCGAAAGACTTTAAAACCGAGACAGGCAACCCCGCATTGCTGCCTGGCGTATAAATTGCAAAATTACATGAATTTCTCAACCTTCTTATCCTCTCGCCATCCTCTCCCCATTGTGAAAGACCATTCTTCCACATCTCAGCCTGCTTGGCTGCATATTCATCTGATGATAATCCTTTTTTGGCTGCATCTTCTTCGTTTATCCAAGGGACAAAGTCCTCCTTTCTCAAATCAGGGAAAGTTAGTAAAAGATTTGTCATATCCCCCTTGGGATCAATTATTATTGAAGGCACCCCATCCAATGCTGCCTCCTCTAGGAGGCAAATGCATAACCCCGTTTTCCCGCTGCCAGTCATCCCAATGCAGACAGCATGGGTCTGCAGATCCTTGGAGTCATATAGTATTAGATCATCCAGCAATGTTTTGGCCGCCAAATCATAACTGCGACCCAAATAAAATACGCCAAGTTTTTCATAATCCTGCATGTTAGAGGCACCAATCTACTATGTGCTTGTTCACAAAGTCAAAAAAAGATTGCTAATGCTTTGGATATGTACAGTTTTTCTATGTACTTTCTGCTGGTATTGCGCTGTGGCATATTTGACAGATCAAGGAAAGAAGAATTCATCTGCAATCAATATAGCAGTCCTAAAGTGCCTAGGGGTAGGGGGCACTCGGCCTCCTTCCTTCTTTTCCCTTGAGGCTTGTGATTCCAATTCTTATGACCATTGTCCTCTCAGCCATTCCGGGAGTTACAGAAATTTTGTTTTGCCCGTCTGAATACTTTTTCATAATTCGGTTTAGAACTTCCGCTTTTTGTATAGTATCTTCCACTATTGTTGCATTACCGAAAGCAATTACACTTCGGTATAAAAGCTCATAATCACAGGGAGTATTGGCTGAAATTATGCCATTTATCTCGTCTACTTCAAAACATGATCTCCCATTCAACCTAATGGCATCCAGTTTTCTCCCCTTTTTTGCGCAGTGGATGAACAAAGCTTTGGATTCAAGATCATAGTCATAAAGGACAGGCACAATGTAGGGTTCCCCATCCGAGTAGACCCCCAGCCTGCCTAACTTCGACTTTAATAAAAAATCGATAGCTTCCTCATCCCTCATCTGTTTCTCGTCTCTGATCATTTGTTTTTCGACCATAATGATCCCCATGACTTGCTTTGTTTGGACTATCAATCACCCTGGCAGTTGCAATCTAACCAGAATGCATTGGATGTTGCATTCACCCCATTCGTGGTGATTGCCACGAGATAATAGGTTTCTGTTAAATTGGCTGACAAGTATGATAAATTGACTTGGTAGTCAACAATTGCATTCGGCAGTTGAGCGGGTGCAGTTACATTTGTGGAATTAACTACAATTCCACCGGATCTGACCAAGTTTATACTTGCTAAATTGACCGTGGAATTTCCTATATTTTCCACCCTCATAAACGTCACAGTCTTGAATAAAGTCTGCACGGCCACATTGCTAATTGCAATTCCCTCACCATTTTGGGAAAGCGGTAAAGCCTTAAGCAATATTGTAAGGTTACCCTTGAACTGACTGTCTGGCGCTTTAAGATTTAGAGTTAATGAACCTCCATTGTCAACAACTAAGGGTAGCTGCTCAGCGGTAGAGAGAAGGGTAAATCCTTGGGTCAACACAGAAACGTTCCTTACAGACTGTGGCACTAACGAATTGGAAGTCAGGCGCAGAGCGAATGTGGCATTTGCTGAAAGAACCTCTTGGCTCATTCTTGCGAGGCTAAACCCTCCGTTTCCTGAAGCATTATTTATGATCACATTCATGGATTCTATTTCAATCTCAGATTGGTTTTGTTGCAATAGCGACACATAAACTGCTATCACTATAACTGCCGCAATTACAGTTAACGCAACGGCTGTAATCAGTTGCCTTTTATTATATGGCATAACTAAACCAACCTTTAGGGAAACTAATATATGCATATCTTATCAGATGAGCATCGAACCATGCAGTTCTGACTTTAGTTTTCAGGCTCATCGGGTGGTAGTTTTCAAATGGAAAATAAACCAACAATCAGGAATTCGAACATAGGTATTGTTGTCATACTGGTTGCACTCTTGGCATTCATTGCAATATCTTTTATGGTTCATCCTTCCCCCGCATCGCCCCAAGCATATCAGAATAACTTAACCCAGTGCGCATATTTTTTCTATACTGAAGGATGCCATAATTGCGATGTGGCTAATGCTTATTTGACCACTGTTGAGCAAAATTATTCCCTCGTCGTGCATAGGTTTGAGGTTCACAACAATACAAATTGGAATCTTATGGCAAAATACTACGGTTACCACAACATCACTACATTTACTGTTCCTGTTCTTTTCATTGGGAATGAAGTGCTTATGCAACCTTCAGCCATTGAATCTCGACTAATTCCGCTTTTGCAAAATAATACTGGATGGATCTGTCCTTCCTACAACTCTACAATTCCGCCATACGAAGAGACTAAGGTGGCTCCCTTCTCAATAATTATTGGTCTCGCATTTGCCGATTCAATGAATCCCTGCGCAATTTCTGTCCTGTTGCTGCTGATTGTTACAATCACTGTAACCTCCGCATCACTATGGAAGACTGGCATCTCCTATATTTTGGGCAATTTTGTAGCATACATTTGTGTAGGATTTGGCTTATTTGCCCTGTTGCAGCAATTTCATCTTCCATCCTATACCACAAAAGTTGTTGCTGTTGTAGCCATCGCTATGTCTATTGTAACAATGTACCAAAAACTGCCATCACAGTCTAGGCCAATAATTAAGAAATTAATAACCGGAATCACATCACCTTACTTTGCTTTTGCCGTGGGCGCAGTAGTTTCTCTCATTGAATTGCCATGTTCGGGTGGCCCATACTTTTTAGCACTAACTTTGATGAGCCAATATAATCTCACTCAGTACGAATTGCTCGGCTACCTGATGATTTACAATCTAATCTTTGTTCTCCCATTGATAGCAGTACTTCTTATCTATCTGTTAACCCAATCCCCAAAGATCCCGAAACAGTATGTTCGATGGATATCTGCAATAATGATGCTAATAATGGGGATATTCCTACTCATTACATAACCCATGCTAACCCTTCCACACGGTTAGAACCTAGCAGCTATTTGGCTGATGGTGCCATGATCAATGAATTGGTAATTACCGTCCGATGGATTGACCTCAAAAATGGTCAGTGTCTGGATTGTGGCATTGAAATGGCTCTGCCAGAATAGGTTGTAGGTTTGAAATTCAGAATAAGCATTCTTGAAATCCATAGTGTCATTGGAAGCAGTGATATAATGTCCGGCTGGATCAATGATGCTCAAATTCCCTGCTCCTGCAGGAAAAATTACAAAAACATGTTCAGTCCCATCACTTAATAACATGGTTGCCAGGTATAACCTATAGTCTGTGTGGACAACCGATCTCATATAAGATTTCATCATAGCAAAGGCCAGAACGGCCTGGTCATCGCAATCCCCCTGCTTCAGCTGCAGAGTTAAAGCTGGTGTTTGGACATAATTTCGGACGACAGATGTTGACATCTTAAAGTTATATTTTGACCAAAGGAAATCAAAATGCCAGAGCTGTGAAATATAAGGCATATCTACATCATCAATGCCTGTTATATTAGACACAATAAATTCATAGATTCGCTGATACGGTAGCCAAGACCCCGTAACATCCCCTGTGATGGAAAAAACAGTCAGATTTAACCCATCAATTGCTTTTTTATTTATCGCTCGCGGGCATGCTTCAGGGATCGCACTATATGAAAGAAGCACCGAGTTCAAAGTATCTACGTCACTGCTTAGCTGCCTGTAGTCTTGTAATAGTGACGCAGACAAAGCAATAACTAGAATAAGGGCACTGGCAAGCACTACTATCGTAATTTTGAGCCTATTTTCCCTTATCTTTTTCATTAATCTCTTTCTTAGACGTGGCTTGGTGCCAAACAGTTTCTGGTTCCCCTGCATATTATTCTCGGAAGACATAAGCCAACCATGCACCTTCTGACTGTAGTGATTTAATCTCCATCGGTCTTAAAAGGTTGCAATCGGTGGGGTCGATTCGCAAACGATTCTGTTGAATTTTTTTTAGTATTAAGTTGGCAATGGCTAAAGATGTAATACTTGCCTGTTTTATAGAACATTGGATCTTTTTTTATGGATGCGGTGCAAAAGTGCATAGCCTGGCAGGGTTAGAAATCCCCAGCCGCCAAGAATAGCCCAAACATATTCTTTGAATTGAAGTACACTATAAAATCCAAAGCCAATGAAGTTACCCGCTGAGCTACCTAGTCCTGAAAACAGCCCTGATAGGGCCATATACCTTCCCCTCTTGTCAACGGGAGCTAAATTGGCGATGAACCCATTATTTGCTGGTACAAATGTTATTTCTCCCAAGGTAAGCACGATATTTCCTATGAGGAATTGCATAAAATTGCGCGCAAAAAAGAAATAGGCGAACCCTGCAGCATAAAGAGATTGGGCTATGATGAATGCTCTTGTACTACCGATTCTCATAGCTCCTTTCCTTATCGGAATTTGCAAGAGCACAACCATGGCTCCGTTAATGGAGAAGAGTAGTCCAAATTCATAGGCGGGGAGCCCAATATACTCAGTATAAACCGAAAGCAGACCGTAAAATTGCGAATATACAATGTTAGTCATCGCTCCCAAAAAGCAGAAAAGAAGGAATTGCTTATCTCGGTAAACTCCCCCAAACCTGTCAACCTTAACGATATTGCACTCACCTACTGGATTTGTCTCCTTTATCCAGAAGAAAACCATCAATGATGCCAATACAACAAATATGGTTGTGATGAGAAATAGCGTCGAGTAGGGCGTTGATACAACAAGAGCACCTCCGATCAGTGGGCCAATTACAGTCCCCACGTTGGCAATCATGTAGCTAAGCCCGTAAATTTCCTCCCTTCTATTGGGAGGTACAAGATCAGCAACCATTGCACTATAGGCAGGATCATAGAAGGCACCGATGACTCCCATCAATGCATAACGTAGAAGAAATTCCTCTGGTGTGCTAATGAATGCAAGGCTTAGGGTGAGCAGAATCATTGGAAAGATATAGATCAACATCATCTTTCTCCTTCCAATCCTATCACAAAGACTGCCCGTGAACAATAGCATAAGTATTGAAGTAAGTCCTCCGACCATCAACATGAAACCAACAATTGAAGGATCCATGCCTAATCCCCCCTTTACTACATTGCTAGTGAGATAGATCGCAAGATAGGGAAACGAAATGTTCCTTCCGAAAGATAAAACGAAAGTGATTGCAAGCAAGACATATATTTGAAAGGGTAAACCAGAAAAACCCAAATTCGTAGTTATTTTTCCAATTCCTGATTGGGCTTTATCCAGCATACTATTAGCAATTGGTAAACCTTTCAAATTGAAATCTTCCTATTTGCTTTGGTTTTTTCATTTTTTAGAGCTAATCTAGCCTCATTTTATATCCTTTTGTAAATCTACTGCAAAATAAATCGAAAAGTTAATTAAATATCCAGTCTCTTCGGATTTAATGCATGGGCCGGTCGTCTAGTTTGGTTAGGATACTGCCCTGACACGGCAGTGGTCACCGGTTCAAGTCCGGTCCGGCCCACCATCGTCGTGAGTCTTTAATTGAAACGCATCCTAATCATTTAAGTTATGAAGAAACTCATTTTCAGCCTTTACTTCGAGATCTGCAAAGAATGCCCATAAATAACCTGAACCCTATTCAATTTACATTGGACTTGATTTAATGAGGTGTGGCATCCCTTGGAAATATTGATCAAGAACGCTCGATTGCGCAATGTTAACCGATTAGTGAATATTCAGATAAGCGAAGGAAAAATTACCTCTATTTCTGGAAATTGTAAAGAAAAGGCTGAAATCGAGATAGATGCTGGTGGAAGGTTAGTACTGCCGTCCTTTTCTGATATGCATCTTCATCTTGATTCAGTCATGACCATTGGGATTCCTCGGTATAATGACAGCGGGACCCTCCAGGAAGGAATTACTATCTGGGGGGAATACAAGAAAAAGATCAATAAAGAAGAGATGAAAAACCGCGCCCGCCTAGCTTGCGAATGGAATGCATCACATGGCACGACTAGAATCAGAACTCATGCTGACATTACTGAATCCACATTATCTGCACTAAAGGGTTTGCTGGAATTGAAGCAGGAAATAAAAAGTCTCATTGATTTGGAAGTAACAGCGTTCCCACAGGATGGGATTATGACTGATAAGCAAAACCAAGAACTTTTGGAGAAGGCTTTGGAACTAGGCGCTGATAATGTAGGCATAATACCTCATCAGGAATTCACTCGCGAGGACGGTATAAAATCAATTGAATTTGCCTTTGAGCTCGCAAAAAAATATTCGAAAAATATCGATGGTCATGTGGACGAGACCGATGACGAAAATTCTAAATTTCTTGAAGTATTGGCTGCTAATACCATAAGAAATCACTATGAGGGAAGGGTAACGGCTGGGCATTGCACTGCAATGCATTCCTACAATAATGCCTACGCCGCCAAACTCTTTAGCCTTCTCAAGCAAGCGAACATTACTGTCGTTCCCAATCCTCCAATTAATATTCACCTTCAGGGGAGATTTGACACATATCCGAAGAGGCGCGGGATGGCGAGAGTCAAAGAGCTTATCCAGTGTGGGATTAATGTTGCCCTCGGGAATGATTGTATAATGGACCCTTGGTACCCGTTGGGAAGAGGTGACATGCTTCATTCATTATATCTCTGCGTTCATATTGCTCAATTGACAGGCTATTACGAATTGATAAACAGTCTTGATCTCATTACAATTAATTCTGCCAAAGCACTTGGTATAATTGGTAATTATGGCATAGAGGTTGGGAAGAAAGCCGATTTGGTAGTGGTTGATGCTTTCAATGAGCTTGAAACCATCCGCGATCAACCTGCAAGATTATTTGTAATAAAAGCAGGTAGGCTAGTTGCCTCAACCGAAAAACGAAATAGCCATGTTCTAAGGAGTGGAAAGCTGGACCCCCTGTCCTTCCATGTAGGGTAGGTAAAAAAAATGAATTCTATTTTGTATTAAGGTTCAACTGGCCAGAAC
>JAJRAB010000077.1 GCA_028683025.1 Candidatus Methanomethylicus sp.
CTAGTAGACGGGATAGATGATTTTGACAGCAATTGCTACCTCTATGACCTCGGAGAAGAGGGACAGCTGGGTTTGCCGTCCGAGCTCATTAAAATTAATGCGATTTTGAGCAATACTACTAAATTTGGAGGGAATTACTGCACAACTGTATCGGATATCAGGGAACACGATTACTCCGCAAAGCTTGCCGAGACCATTGCAGGCGGTGCAGAAGAATTCCAAAAACGCCCCCTCTTCTGGGCTGTATACAACCCCCTTGGCACGCTGCAGATGAACAAGTTCAACAGTTGGTCCCTACGGAAGTCCTTCGAACACCACTGGCCAATTATGACTGGTGTGGCTGCGGCTGCGCCCCTGGTGGGCCCTGCCACTGCTGCTGCCAATGCTGCCATAACCCACGCAGGCCTTCTTTGGATAACTGCAATGAAAGGATTATACGATCCGGGAACAGCTGTTTTGAATAACAATATGGTGTTCAGCCTGGACCCATTTACAGGAAAGGGAACGCTCACATCGTCGCATTTCATGCTGGGTACAGTGGCCATGAACCAAGTCTGGCACGAAATTTATGGGCTGCCTACTTGTCAGTATACAGGAATGGGGACTGCAAGTCTCGATCAGGAGGCCTTCGGTCTAGGCATAGAGATGATGATGCAATCACTTTTTGGTACAGACATGATAATGATTCAACACTCTCAAGAAGCTCTTGATCCAACCACGGTAGTCATAGCTGCCGAGATTGCACACTATGGCAGGCATATATTATCAACATTCGATCAGATAGTTCCAACAAAAGAAAACCTCGCCCTTGAATTAACCAAAGAAGTCGGCGCTACTGGTGAGGGTTGGATGACCTCTGAGTTCAACATGGCTCGCATAGATTTATTCTACAAGAGCTTGTCTTTGGACCAAACTCCACCAGATGCCTGGGTTAAGCAGGGATCACCTTCTTGGTGCCACGACATATGTAGAGAAAAGTTAAAGGAATACGAAAAGCACGACCCCTTGCCGCTCCCCCAGGATATTGCAGAGAAAATCAATGCCATCGTTAAGGAAGGCACAGAGCTGCTAAAGAGGAAAGATGGTGCGGCATTTCATGGTGCCAGCCCCGTATAAATATTGGCCCTGAAGCCCCAATAATTGGGGCTTTTTTTCTTTCATCGTTTGCTTATGAGCGGAATAATTCCAGTGGAATAACTATTATCAGCCCATTGTCTGCAATGCTAAAAGCCTCAGGTGGAGCAATATTTGAACCAATGATTTCGCAAAGCCCAGCATAAAAATATTCTTTCATGAACTTTGACCATAACGGTCCCAGATGATGATTTAGCTTCAATATTAATGCATCATCCGTAAAATGTTCGTAATATTCTGCCCAATTACTATAATTGCAGTATCCATCCTTAACGAAGTACCTGAATGTTTCAAGATTACGTGGTCGGCCACCTGTTATAATGGCATCTCTGAAAACTTTCTTTCCATTATCGCGAGCCCATGAAGTTACAACTTCTTCCCTTGACTCCTTCAACAATTCTACTAACAAACCATTTGAAACTATTGTGCTGCCATATTCCTTGGTTGAATATGCATGCAATGCACTATCCCTAAGTGTCTTGTTAACCAATGCATTTAGGGATACTCCAGTCTTTTTTGCAGCTATTTCTAAATCTTTTATAATGTCTTCACTCAAATAGAAACTTCGTGCAATATTGGATGTTTTTTTCTTAAAAAACCTTTGACTTGGTTCATTAGAAGTCAATCTGAGCCCCTTGATATTTATCATTGTTATCAACTAATAAGTATATCTAAAATAAGACAAACGTTATATTTTACAACACATTTAAAATAATGTAGTTATGTTAATTTTTAACACATTTAAACATATTTATAACATAATATATTTTTTTTTAACAATACATTATATTAATCTCCATTTTGGAATATTAAATGTCAAGTAGGTCCTATGAAGATGTTGTTAGGCCTCAGATGGACTTAATCTAGCCAAAAATAATGGTGGTTTGAATGTCTGAAAAAGAAAAAATATTTGAAAAATTGGCAAATTCAGTAGTAACTTACAATGAAGCAGCTGCAATGGCTGCGGTAAGCGAAGGATTAGCCGCAGGCATCCCTGCAGTCGACATAGTAACCAAAGGCCTCTCAATTGGAATTAGGACTGTGGGTCAGAGGTATGGCGAAGGAAAGGTTGCGATTCCTTTCGTTATGCTTGCAGCAAAAATTATGGATAAAGCTACCAAGGCAGCGCTATCCAAAGTTCCGGCTGATCAGATGCCAAAGCCATTGGCAACCATGGTTATCGGCACTGTCGAAGGAGACATCCATGACTTGGGCTCGAATATTGTATCTGCAGTATTTTCTGCATCAGGCTTTAAGGTATATAACTTGGGGCACGATGTACCGCCAGAAACCTTCATAAAGAAAGCTGAAGAAGTAGGTGCAAACATCATCGGTGCTTCAGCATTGATGACCAATACGCTACAGGTCCAAAAGATACTAGGCGACAAGTTGACTAGGGAAGGCTTGAGGGAGAAGTACATCTATCTGGTCGGCGGTGGAGCATTCCCAGGAGCAGAATGGTGCGAGGAGATCGGTGCTGACGGGTTTGCAACTGATGTTACAATAGGTCTAGAAGTTGCAAAGAAGTGTGTAGCTGAGAGAAATAAATAAAAAAATTGGTGGTGAAAAATAAAATGGTGAAATATGGGACATTAGAATATTTCCAAGCAGTAGCTGAGGCGCTTAACAAGGATGCAGAATTTGTAAAATCAGGAATGTCGACAACGTACATCTATCGCTTTACTGATCGAAAGAATGCTTCGGGTGGTGACCTTAGCTTCCTATTAAAGTTCGACAAAGGCAAAGTTGTTGAAATCAAGGAAGTTCCGGCCACTGAAGATGCAGAGTTCATTGGAACAGGACCATACGACATCCTGACAAAGATATCAAAGGGTGAGCTAGATGGTCAGCAGGCCATGAAGGACGGAACCTTCAAATTCAAATACTTCCTGTTCAAGGCAGCTCGCTATGGGAAGACACTTACGCGCATGGGTGAAATAGCAAGAACTGTACCAGTGGAATACTGACTTGACCTAAAATATTTTTTTTCTTTTTTGCGCATTTCATTATTAATGGGGATATGAAAAAAATATGAACTCTTCTGGAATAAAAGGGATGGTCTGCAAGTCATTCTCATGTCCAAAATCCTCTCTAAGTTGTAGATCATCCCGATTAAAGATTCACACATTATTTCAATCTCCATTTATGGTGATTCCATTCCTATTCAAAAATATTTCAGAATGGAAGTACCGCCAATCTATCGCTACGCTCTATTTTGATAGTTTTTGAACGCTGATTGATGGTGAATATGCATGAAAGATTATACTCAAAGAGAACGATTGATATCCGTTATTGCTGGCAACACTGTTGATAAGACTCCCGTTGTCAGTTTTACCCAAACCGCTACACTTGAAATGATGAAAGCTAGCAATGCCTACTGGCCCCCGGCTCACCGGGATGCCCAACTGATGGCTGATCTTGCAGTTGCAAGCCATATGGTGGCTGGCCTCGAGGCTGTTCGCCTTCCCTTTGGATTGACCGGCGAAGCTGCAACAATGGGCTGCCATGTTAACTATCATGAAGACAAGTCCGATTTCACACCAACCGTTGAGATGGGGCTTTCTTCTTACGATGATCTGAAGATCCCCGAACCTAATGATGGAATCATGGGCCAAATAATGAGTGCTGTGCAAAAGAGCAGGGAAATTGTTGGAAATAACATCCCAATTATTGTTGGGGTGACAGGCCCATTTACAATCGCAGGTCATATCCGAGGAGTAAATGACATACTGACCGATATCATACTCAATCAGGCATTGGTTCATAAAATCCTAGCCACAACTTGGCAGGTTTCAGCCAACTTTGCAAATGCCCTTGTCGGCAAAGGTGCTGACGTTGTGGCTTTCATCGAGCCTACAGCTTCAATAATAGGCGCAGATTTTTTCAAAGAATTCTGTCTGCCGTATATGAAAAAGGTTACAGCTGAAATTAAAGCACCAACTGTGCTGCACATCTGTGGCGACTCACTGCCAATTATGGATATGATGGCGGAGACTGGTGTAAGTGCAGTAAGTGTGGACCAGAAGGTAAATATCGCAAAGGCTAAGGAAGTACTCAATGGAAGATGCAGGATAGTAGGCAATGTGGATCCGGTAGCTATCCTTCAGATGAAGAAGCCAGAGGGAGTAGTTGAGGACTGCAGGCGAATCCTGTCGGAAGGTACCGATGCGCTTGCACCAGGCTGTGGCATATCACCGTACACTCCAACTGAAAACATTAAGGCGATGATAATGGCCCGCGATAATTATTATTAGTTATGTCCATGATGGGAATGATGTGGTCCTAGAAAAGAATGAAATCATATGAGGGGAATATTGTGAGCCTTGAAGATGTTCAAAAGATACAGCAGAAGTATAAGATCATTGGAAGGACTGAAGAGCTCCAGGAAGCTCTCCTAGCTGTTTGTGCCAAGAAGCATACACTTATTGAAGGTTCGGTTGGTGTGGGCAAGACTGTCGTCGCGATAGCCCTGGCAAACCACTTCAATCGGAATATCTACCGCGTTGATGGAGACGAACGCTATACTGAACAAAAGATGGTGGGTTGGTTCGATCCCCCGTTAGTCATGTCGAAGGGGTATTCCAAGGAAGCTTTCATTGAAGGTCCCCTCTATAAAGCCATGGTTGAAGGTGCATTTCTTTTCATTAATGAACTGAATCGCATGCCCGAAGGCACTCAGAATGTTCTACTGCCCGCCATGGATGAACGGAAAATTGTTGTGCCCCGAATAGGTACAGTAATTGCAAAGGATGGATTTACCATAATAGCAACCCAAAACCCAGAGGAATATATCGGTACCAGTAGGCTCAGCGAAGCCCTGAAGGATCGTTTTGTCTGGATTAGGCTTGATTACCAATCGGAAGAGGAAGAGGGACTCATAGTAAAAAAGGAGACTTGTAGCCAGGATGATCTGCTGGTAAAGTTGGCAGTAAAAATAGCCCGTAGAACTCGGGAGAATCCTGAGATTAGGAGAGGAGCTTCAGTAAGGGGGGCAATCGATCTTGTCTCAATAATATGCCAGGCAACATCAAAACCAATCCAAGAACAAGGAGCTGTGGAAAGAAAACGCTTGATCGAGAAGTCAACCATCATGGCTCTCTCTTCGAAGGTCGAACAGAGGGAGGGATCCCATGAGAAGCTCATTGAGATGCTCACAAGAATTGCAGATGATGTTTTGATCGAATTGAAGCTAGCTCTTGGAACGGCGACAGAGCAGGTAACCAAGGAACACTCTGAAAATTTTTAAAGAACCTCCCTCTGATGAGGGAGGGGCTGAGACAGGGTAACTTCCAGTTCATGCGGCAAATGGCAAGGGAGAACCCAAAGACATTGGCAGAGCTACTGCAGGAGCCATTGCTCTTCAGCGAAGTAATCAAGGCAACTGAAAATACAAACCTGAAATGGTCTGCCGCCCTTTTCCTCTACAACGTCAAGAAGAATCTAACTGAAGAGCAGAAAGCGATTGCCAAGGATGTCCTGATCCGGCTCCTTATGCAACTGGCTGCTCATATCTCGGCAAGGGGTATAAGGTCAACAAAGAGATGCCTCACCACATTCAGGCCTGGTCTTGATGAGATGGAGATTGAAGAAACTCTGGAGA
>JAJRAB010000084.1 GCA_028683025.1 Candidatus Methanomethylicus sp.
GTTTTAATAAGGCGGCTGGATATATATTTTGCGGTTAGACCCACAGCCCATCCTGCAATCAGGCTCAATCCAACACCTGTGATCAGTTTTGGAGGAGTAACGCTCATGTTTCCGACAACCATTCTGGTGAGATGATGTCCAGCCAGAGCCGCAAGAAACATAGCGAATAGAATCACAGCGATCTCAAGAAATATATTTCTTATAGAGTTCGAGAGGGAAATTCTTTCCTGTTGATAGGCTCTTCTATACTTTCGGATGATCGTATCGCTGGTTGCCGAGAGGCCAAAAAGCAGGAAGATCAAACCAGGAGTGATCCCCTTTGTCAGGTTGGTCCATGTGGACATCAACAGCGAGAGAATCAACAGGACTGCTAGGATGATCGAAAAGGAATATGTAATGGGTCGGGCTGGCATATGAGCTCCTTGTAAGAATTTGAGGCAGGTGCCAGCCCGCCAAGAATTTTTTCAAAACTACTTTTTAAGGTGATTTCAATAATGATTGGTTAGAAGAAGGTTGCAAATTTATTACATCAACAAACTTTATCCAAAGGCGGCTTAATAAATGAGCTTCTTCCCTTGGTATCATAAAATTCCTTGAGGAAGTGACGATATTGCTCCCATAACTCAGGTTGTCTTAAATCAAACAGCTCAAAAAAACTCTCACCATAATTTTGCCATATCGCTGCATGCATTTTTGCCAACCATTCAGGCTGACGACGCTTAAATTCTTTTCTGTATTCTTCTTCAAAAAAAGGCTTTAATAACGGATGACTGTTAATCATCTTGACAGCATCCTCTACTGAACGCCCATCCAAGAAATGAAGTGCATGATTAACATCATGCCAGCAATGGCATTCTTCACCGTTCCAAATCATAATAGCCTTATCATTTGGCGCATGTTGCCTACCATACCGAATACTTATTGTATTACCTCCAAGATAATCCCAACCATCCCAAATAAGATTAAGTCGGCACCATTTAGAATCAAATATTAACTTACTAGATTCAATAGCACGATAACTCTCTTTAAAGCCCCATAAATTTATATCTAATAAGCTTTGTGCTATTCGGTTCATTTCATGGATTGGGTCAACATTTTTTTCATCAACGGTATTCATAGTCCTTCCTTTCTAAGGGTGAACGAGTACAAATGTATTTGCTATTTCGTCAAAAGTAAATTCATATCCTGCTTTCTTTAATTCTTGAATTTCTTTTATACGCACTGGTAAATAATCTGTTTTAAGGATGTCTATTATTTCTGAATCTGTTGCACCAGAAAATATTGCTTCAATTGCCTGTTGTTCTGTCACAATTTTTTCAACCGGGATTCCATTAAGAGTGTATTCGAATGGTTTACCGTTTTTAATCCCAGTTTGTACAACCTGTTGATTTACAAGCCATGCAACCTCATCCCGCTTTTCTCCCAATTCCCCAAACATGTTCCACATGTCAGGGTGAGGATTATAGTGTACTGATGCGCTGTCTCGTGCACTTTCTACAAAGCCACCACCATAATCCACCCACTTGCCTAACACGACTTGTCCATTGTTGGCATATTGCGTGGAATACTGAGCAATTGCATCAATCAATGCTTTTTGCTCATCCGTAAGGTTTTGAGGGTCGATTGGCTTAGTGTCAAGCAGCTTTCTTACATTCGTCAATGCATGTGCATCATCTTTTGCCCTTAATGCTAATTCGCTGCCGTGCAAACGCAAATCCTTCGCACTCCAGCCAGCTAGTGCTTGTACGGCTTCGGGGCTTTGCTCCAAAGCATAATCCAGAACATCATCGTCAATTGAACTTAATAGTTTTTCTGCTGAATTTGGATCTACTGCTTTGAGGACTCTAACTGCATTATCCGGATAGCGTTGAAGCAGGTTGATAGCTTCTGGGCCATACTTTTGGAGTAATTCAATCCCATCATCTTGATATTGAAGTATGATTTTAGCTGCATCAACTCCATACAATCTGACCAGATCGACGGCCTCATCGCCATACTTTGCTACTTCTCTAATGGTATCGATGCCGATATCATTGGCCATGGAATTTCCTGGCATATTTCCATCCAGGTATTCCATTTGAAGCTCAAGTGCCGTTTGGGATGCCCCCGCCTCATCATGTCGCCAGGTTTGGTATGCTAATTTAGCATTAAGTGATAATTCTTCAGATTTATCAATGGCATTGAGTATGGGTTCCCCATAAGCACACACTTTGTGAGTAGAACAAAAGGCTCCTACCCCGGTCATGGCGCCATGTAGAAGGAACCAGCCGCCAGATACGACCGCAGCGGCGCCTCCCGCAAGGGCTACATTCCTCAATAGATTGTTATTCCACTCACGCCCGTAATGTAAATTCAAACCTATTGTTCCAGCCGCGACAGTTCCCGCTGCTACTGCTGTAGCACCCGCTACCCATGCTGCTGCAACTAATGGCGCAGCAATACCCCCACTTAATAGTATCGCTCCTACTCCAACTACGACCCCGACACCTAATGCTATTTCCGCTTGATGTTGATCGATCCAATCCAATCCCTTTTCCAAGATGGACTTCTTCTTTTCCTTAGTGACTTCTTCTGATACTGTCGCTTTTTCCCTGCCAGCAGAGTAGGCTGCCATTGCAGCCCGGATTTTCTCTGCAGATTTCTCTTCCTCTTCTCGCTTCTTTGCTTCCTTTCTTTCCCGCTCCGCCTTTTCCTCAGCAACCCTGTTTGCCTCTTCTGCAATTTCTCGGCCCAATACGCGCGCTTCCATACGGGCTTCATAGCGGGCTTCATTTTCCTGCCTTTTCTGCTCCTCGTCTTCCCTGGCTGCTTCCCAGGCGCGTTCCTGGGCCCATTTTTCTTCCAGCTTGGTCATCTGTTTGTCTTTGATTTTTTCGCGGCGTTCCTCTTCCTGGGCTTCTCGTGCTTCCTGTCTGGCCTTTTCCT
>JAJRAB010000109.1 GCA_028683025.1 Candidatus Methanomethylicus sp.
CGATGAGTGTATAATCAAATTCCTCAATAAAGAGGGAAGAGTACTTCAGTCCTTTCAAAGGGACAAAGAAGGATGGTTCACTACAAGCTCCAGGGGCATAGTTAGGCGTTGCACGGCCGAACAGACGCTGTCGCACTTACTGCCTCCCCTTGCTGGGGTAAGCAAGGCTATAGTCAGAGTGGAAAGGATAACTCCAGAGTGAGTTTTGGCGGGGCTTCAGCTACATTTGTATTAAAACCGAACAAAGGACGAGATATTACTCGCTGCAATCATGCCTTCAGCTTTTCCGCAGTCAGTCTCTTGAGTTCCTCCTCACTCTCAACTTTAATTATCCTCTTGGGTTTCTGCTGCCCCATAGCCCGCCCCTCCTGAAGCCTGCGTTTTATCTCCCTGTCTATGATGGCGTAGGCTTCCGGGCGTGTAATCATGACCTCGATGAGCTGCCTTTGGTCAATGCTGCCGTTACCCCCCCGGCTTCCGTTTAGGATGAACTGCCTTCCTGTGTCCACGGCGTCGTACTCATCAAAGGTCTTCATCAAAGATGCGGTTATCTCGGTCCTGAAGGCTGCCTCGTCCGCCACCTTCCCTTCGGGGATGATGAGGAATGCAAACCTGCCGGGGCTGCCCTTGACATGGTACAGCTCCCACCAGCGGATGTTCTTGAGGCTGAAAAGGGCATCGTTAATCTGGCGTGAGTAGACTTTGAAGCCGAAGAAGTTGCCAGACTGGTCAATAGAGTCGAAGTCGACAGAATCCGATGCCCTTCCGAGGGACATTATGGCGGGCAGCGTCACTTCGATAGTTGTGGTTTCCATCTTTACGGTAAACTTGTGGGCAGGGTTCATTACCTCAATCATGTCCCCGGTCGGATATCTGATAAGCGGCAGGCATTCGTTTGGACGCGTGAAGACCAGTTCGCCCCTCATGCCCTTCTTCCACTCGTACCATGGTACAGCTTTGGGTATGTAGGATGGGTTCTCCTTTGCCTTCAGGACCTCTGCCGGGTCTGCAATCTCAGGAATGGAGTAGCGGAGGAAGTAGTTCAGCCAGTTGTGATCAGTGGAGACCTGGATCGCCTGGACCCACTGCTCGGTTGAGCCAAACACGTCATGCATCTCGATGGCCGGATAGGCCTCCCTGATCTTGCCAAGGTAGGGCGAGAGGGCTTCGGCATGCGAAAAGCCGATCCTGATTTTGGAAAGAGATTCTGCCAGGTGCCTGTAGTCGATGCCCCTCATGAGGTACTTGCGGATGAGCCACGATATGCCCGGGATCCTTACCTTCTGCTTCACAACCTTGTCCACAATCTTTTCGAATTCCTCCGGGTTATGGGCGATCTTGTGCATCACCAGGTAGAGCCATGTGACGCCTACCGTTAGGTCTATACGATCAAGCTTGGATGCCGTCCTCAGTGCCCTTATGACGTCCATCTCATTGGCGAGGGTTGAAATGTTTCCCTTGACGCCGTACCTATCCAGAACCAGACCGAAGAGGGTATCGCCTCCGGTTGATGTGAAGACCCAGAATAAGTCCGTTACTCTGGCGCCTGACAGGTAGAGGAGCTGGATGAAGCCCCTTGCAATCATGTCTAGGTCGCCCTTGCCGTAGAAGACCTTTTTCTGCCTCCCGGTCGAGCCTGATGTAAACCAGAATTTGGAGGGCTCCGTCAGAAGAACCTTTTCTGTGCCGAGTTTGTCGAATAACGCCTGGATCTGGGCATAGGTTGTCATGGGCAACTCGCCCAGTTGGGAAAGATCCGAGATGTGCTTAATTGAAGAGTAGGCTGGAGAGCGGCTGGCCGTTGAGGTGATATCAGACAGCATTTCAGAGTGAAGTGTTTTAAGATCGCCATAGGAAAGCGTAAAATCCTTGATTATTGAGGACTCAATTTCGTCTATCAGCTTTTGACGCGCAGACACAGGAAGGACCCCATTTAACATGTTTAAAATTCTTTGAAACATAGAGAGTAATAGGATTATGCCTTTAAACTAAACTGAATTTTTGATGGGGCAACATTTGACTTGTTGACAGTTTAAATCCAAACGCTTTATTAGAAGCAAGCCACTTGAAAGGCTTGGGTATAATTGAAGGAACAAATAGCTTCTTTTGACGAAAGCCCAAAAAAAATTGAAGGGAAAAATAATGGAAAATTATCAGGGTGATCCGCATAAATTCAGCTATCAGATTCGAAATCGTGATAGCTCAAATATTAAACCGGTGGAAGTTGGAAAAGAATACGAAGTCTTGGTAAAGGAGCTCAGTAGACGGGGGGAGGGCATCGCCAGAATTGAAGGGTTTGTCGTCTTCATACCGAATACAAAGACCGGGGACCGGGTTAAAATCAAAATTTCCAAAATCACGGAAAAATTCGCCCTAGCAGAGGTCGCTAAGTGAGCAGCGGAATATTGGAATGGGGGTAGTAATTTATGACAGAAACAAGCGGATATTGGAAGATGAAGTATTCCAGAAAACGGCTAATAAGTGGTGGACCATTCAAAAAGCCAAGAAGGAAAACCATGACATGGATGGGCGCAAGAAAATAACATTAAACTAAAAGGGGCATAATATGATTAACAAAATGGATTGGCGCAGTGAAAAGTATTGGTGGTGCGAGCAGAGCAGATCGGTTCATGTGGAAAAACATTGCATTTTTTGCAGGTTAATGAGCTACCAAGACATTGTGCAAAGGATGAAGGAACAAAAATGATCGTGTTCCGCTCAGCAGAGTGATTGCTTAAATGAGCTACGTTCCTAGGGGTAAAATTCTGGAAACCCCATTTATCCTTATTCCTTTAGTTAAGTGAATCCTCATCACAACAGGTAAGCAGGCTAATTTGGAATTGGATTGGCGCTCACTCCATCTCCAATAACCCTCAGGTAATCCCTAACATGCCTTGTGACAAGATAGTTCCGTCGCACATGCTCCTTTGCTGCAGCCCCGAGCCTTTCCCTCTCCTTCGGGTTCCTGAGCAGGTAGAGAATACGCTCTGCTGCCTCATTCACAGACCTTACAAGGAAACCTGTCTCTCCATCCCGTATCTGGTGCGCGATCCCGCCTGTCATTCCGCCTATCACGGCTTTGCCCTTCCACATCCCCTCGGTAACCGTCAGGCCAAAACCTTCCCTTAAGCTCTTTTGGATCAGAATGGTTGAACCCCTCTGGATTGCATTTATCTCCCGGTGGGCATCAGGCGGCAGCATTAGAACAAAGACATTCCTGTCGCTTATTGCCTTTCCCAGGACTTCCTTGTAGACGCGGTAACCTTCAGGATCGTCGGTCGCAGACCCGCCCACAAGGACCAGCTGGATAAGGGATCTCTCGCGCAGTGTGCGGAAGACGTCCACAACGTAGCGATCTCGGGTAAAAGCCTCCCTGAAATCCAGGAGCCCCACGCTTTCCTTGACCTGCCTGAACGCCTTGAAGACACCGACCGGGTCCTTCAGTCTGTCAAACCTGGAAACCTGGGTTATTATGGGCAGTTCTGGATCAAGATCGTACTTCCTGAGGATGCTTTCGATGTAATCCTTCGGAAGGTCTATGTTCTTCTCGCTAAGGGGGTCTATGGATGGCGGTATGACGTGCTGGGGGATGCCGAGGTCTGGCTTTGCATATTCAGGGATATGGACAACAGCAGCATCGTACTTGCGGACATGACGTGAAAGGTAAGACCACACAGCATCGGTGGGTGAGGAGATGTCGATGTGGCATCTCCAGACCCAGAACCCGCCCTTCCTTGATTCTATAAGCATTGCGGGCTGGGGGTCGTGGATGAAAAGGCAGTCGGCAGAGAGGTCAAGCTCCTTGGCATTCCGCCGGTTTGTCTCCTCGTAGGACCTAATCATCCCCTCGGTAATGGTAACGGGCGTACCATGGAGGGCATTGTGGAAGGATTTTGTGGCATTGAAGAATTCGTCGTCGCCGGTGATTATGTTCCATTCCGCCTTGAGGCCCAAGGCGCCCATCATGGGTACAATCGCTTTCAGGAGCTCGGCAACTCCTCCCCCTATGAAGGTGGAGTTTATGTGGAGGACCCGCCTGCCCTTCAGCCTTTCCGCCTCTGCTCTTAGGGATTCGACGGCATCGGCTCCGGCAATGGGGGCATAGTCCTCAATCCTCATGGATATCGGTAAATAAATCACAGGGGTCTCATAAAAGATTTCTTAGGCTTGCATTGGGCGATCGGATCAGGCTAATTCGCCGATCCTAAAGTTATTTATCGGTTACCTGTGTCACCCTACATATGGTAACGTCTAGGGAAGGGCGCAGGAGCCCGGCGGCAATAGAACTGAGGTTAAGGCTTGCAAGGATCTTCTCCAAACTCATGGTACTTTTCCTTGTTGCTGTGTTGGGTTATGTGGTTCTCCCCTACCTCCGCGAAGTAACTGTTGTGGTGCCAGTCCTTAACCTCCCATTAGTCAGCCTCGGAGCGGTCTCCCTCCTAGCCCTGATCGGAGTCCTCCTCTACAGGATAATTGGCGACCTGGTCGCCTTGAATACGACCCTTTCCAGAAGGGTGAAGCATTTCATGAAAGGCTTGGCAATGGACCAAGTGGGCGCAATAAAACGTGTGGTTTATGATCTGATAATCCTCATCGTCATACTCATCACCTTCACCATACTCATTCCGGTCGTCAGCAAGTTCCCAGGAATCGGCATTTACCTGGCAAGCGCCATTCCTCTCCTCACGTTGGCCATAGCGGTCCTTATCTTTTGGGATCTGGGTAAGGTCGCCTACTCCCTGGTGGAACGCTTTGCCGACATAATATCAGACAGGTTGGAGGAGATCGATGAAGCGAAGAAAGACAAACCAAGCTGAGCCACAGCTTTGCAGTGGTTGTATGTATTTTTAATTGTTAAATCGAATTCAATTCAGTCAATTTAAAAAAAATATAAACGCCCGTATGCAGTCATTAAGTTTGTGAATCGATCATGCCGACTGCTCACGTTAGATGGATAGGCGATATGAAATTCGAGGGCATTGATTCAAATGGTCATATGCTCCTGATGGAAGCCAGCTCCCAGTATGGAGGGGCAGGCGAGGGCGTTACACCAGTCGAGATGCTTCTCTCAGCGCTGGGGGGCTGTACAGGTGTAGCTATTGTGGGCATGCTTAAGCACAGGGGGCAAAAAGTGACTTCACTGGAAGTGGATCTCGATGGCGTGAGGAAGATCAGTATTCCGAGGCTCTTTGAATCGGTGAGGCTGAAGTTCAAGATTAAAGGGGACTTTGACGAGAAGCTGGTTAACAATATCGTGGATTTAGTGATGACAGACATCAGCCCCGTGGCTGAGATGATCAGTGGTCCTACCGATGTAAAGTGGGTGTCTGAGATCACCTAAGAGCCAAAGAAGGAGTGGCAAGGTTAGGAAAGGGGGGGGTTTAGCGCCTCACTATGATTGTGTCGCAATGGGCATATTCCGTAACATAGTCAGCAACGCTGCCCAGAAGCGTCCTCTTTATCCCCGTAAGCCCACGACTCCCCAATAATATAGCATCACAGCCAAGTGCCTCTGCCTTTTTGACTAAGGCAGGACCTACAGCTTCAACCGATTCAATTAGCAAAGTTTCCACATTGTTGACGCCTTCCTTTTTCGCCTTTGTTTCATAACCCTTCAGCATATCCAAAAGCGCTTTTTGGACGTCTGGATCGATCTGCTCTTCGGTTCCGATCGGCCGGACCCTCCCCGAGGGATATTTTGGAATCGCGTACACTGAGACAATAACAAGTTCGGAGCCAAAGGATTTTGCAAAAGAAATCCCAGTCTCCAGAGCTGCTTCGGCATATTTTGAGCTGTCAACGCCAACCAATATTTTTCTATACAAACAACATCACGATTATCAAATATGTGCCACAGATAATAAAAATTATCTTTCATGGGTGCATGTTACAGTCGACAAGCGGGCTACGGGTATTGTTTTCATCCAATCGTTCATGTTTTTGCCGTTTGTATCAAATCGGATTGCAAGCTTATCATGGCCAATTCCATATGATATATATCTTATGAAGAAGAGAGTGGTTAGGGTTAAGGCGAATCCATATGAAATTGAATATGACAACAGTTCTCCTCGGTGGTCTGATCATTGCCATTATTTTTGGCGGTTATGCTACTTACCAATGTGCGGTATTAAGCCAAAATCTTTACAATGCGAATTGGAGGATCACAACTCTGGAGAACGCTTTCAGTGACCAGCAGCTTGTGATAGAGAGCCTCAATGGGCAAATGACATCACTTTCAAACAACTTCACAACTCTCCAGTCTAACTTCACAGCACTACTTGCCCAGGTGCAGGCTAGCTCAAATCAAACCAAGACCGAACTTGTCCTGGACGCGGCAGGGTATAATGCTACATCTGAGACTTTAACAGCCTATGTCAGGAACTCTGGTGCCAAGCCAACGTCGCTGGCCCAAGTTTATGTGGCTAATGCGCCCTTTATGGAATATTCTGTGACTTCCGGCAACTGGGCTCCAGCTACTGTAACAACGATTGTTTTTAATGCGTCGGCTTGGTCAAATGGCACAACTCCTATAAGAATGGTTTTCAACGATAGTGCAATTTTTGAGTTTGCAATCGTTTTGTGATCTTCATCTTCTTTCTTTACCATCGAGCTTTGGAAGTGCATATCGATACATCAATCACTTGTTAAACATGGAATGAAAAAACCTCGCCTGAGATCATATATTTATAGCATTATATGCCCGAAGAATCTTATTGATAAAAAAACCGCAAGCATCTACCACCAGGTGGTAAATTTTTTGAAAATGAGCGCAACTGTTTTGGGAACGCTTCTCATGGGTACTGGCGCATCTGCCTGGCTCTGCGGGCTTTATTTTGCCAGCAATCCTTTCTTCCGAGATAATAATCCATTGTTAAATGCTGGGGGGCAGTATTTAGTTCCTGTAGGTTTCATCCTGGGCATTCTTGGAGCAGTAATTTTTGCAGCTTCTTTTTTCACAAATTATTACCAACAAAATGTGCAGAAAGCTTCAATTAAGAAGTCGGCATACGCCATTGTTATCATTTTTACCTTGGTGGCAGCCGGTGGGGGGCTTTTCGTTTATTATCAATATACCTCGCTCCAGTCCCAATATAATTCGCTTCTAGCCCAGTACAACTGGCTGGTGGCTCAGCCTTCCATCTCAATTGCCGACCTTAATACATATGATGCGACAGCCCAGGTAAACTGCTCAATCCAGCTTATAGGGGCAGATTTTACGCTTGTTAATAGTGGCCAGGTTGATGGCTTCGCCACAATAAGGATTTCAGGTGGCGGTAACACCTGGGGCGAGAACATATACTTTGTGCCAGCTGGCGGAACTTCACAAAAGAGCTTCATGATCCCAGTCGGGTGCGAACAGAACTTCAAGACTTGGGTTGAGGTTATTAGTGTGAAAAGGTAGATCGAGGTTGCCGAATTTCTTTTGCATGGTTAGGAAGGTGTAAATAGTTCAAGCTTTCCGATCGAAATGTGAAACAAAGGCATCTGTGAGATTAAATAAGGCGATTAATTGACTGGTGTTGGGTTCATGATTGAAGTCAGTATTTACATATGGCTCGGATTCATTATCTTCATAATTGCTATGCTTGCTCTCGATCTGGGAGTATTCCAGAAGAAGAAGCACTGGATTCCTGTCAAGGAAGCGCTAGCCCTATCGGCGTTCTGGATAGCGCTGGCAATGGTATTCAATATCATAATTTTCATGTGGCAGGGACCGAAGCCAGCCATGGAGTTCCTAACGGGCTACCTGATTGAGGAGTCGCTCAGCGTTGACAACCTCTTCGTATTCCTCATAATATTCAGTTACTTTGGAGTGCCCAAGGATTACTGGCATGAGGTCCTCTTCTATGGCATTTTGGGTGCGCTGGTGATGAGGGGCATATTCATCGGGGTCGGAATCGCCATAATAAGCCAATTCCACTGGGTCCTCTACATATTCGGTGCAATTCTGATTTACACGGCTATAAAGGTCGCAGGGCAGCAGGGCGAGAAGATGGATCCTGGAAAGAATAAGGTGATCACGTTCTTCAAGAAGCACATGAACCTGACCGATGACTGCACCCAAGGCAACTTCTTTGAAAAGCGCAGTGGAAAGCGGATAGCGACGCCCCTGGTGCTTACGCTCATTTCGATCGAACTTACAGATGTAGTCTTTGCCATGGACTCCGTTCCGGCCATATTCGGAGTAACGCTCGACCAGTTCATAGTCTACACTTCTAATGTATTTGCTATTCTGGGCTTGAGGGCGCTCTTCTTTGCACTGGCTGGCTGCATGAATAAAATCCATTATCTGAACTATGGACTGGGGGTTATTCTGGGTTTCATTGGCATCAAGATTCTCCTTCCTGCAGTCGGATATGTTGTGCCAGGTTTTCACTATGAGATTCCAACGGAGTATGCTCTTGGAATAGTAGCGACCGTGCTGCTGGTTGCAGTTCTTGCGTCGTATCTACGCACAATCCGCAATGGGAGTTGCTCGGAGCCACCCGGAGATCTTATCCAGCCTACTGGAAAGAGATGAGACGGTTTTTCCTTTTTTAGGTTTAAAAATAAATCATAGGCACAAAGCTGATCCATATTCATAAACCAGCAGGTGCAAGAGATAATCATGGAGCAGAAGGAATCTATACAGCCCCAATCACTCAAGCGCGAGATAGGTTTGGCAGGTGCCATCTCCTATGGAGTCGGCGTTATTGTGGGCGCAGGCATATATGCATTGGTGGGAAGGGTGGCAGGTTATTCCGGGAATGCCATCTGGATCTCATTTCTGCTGGGGGCCGTATTAGCTTCATTCACCGGCCTGAGCTACGCTGAGCTGTCCAGGCTATTGCCCACTGCTGGAGCTGAATATGACTACATACTCGAGGCCTCCCGGAGGAAGTTCCTGGCATTCATTGTCGGCTGGCTCGTGGTACTCACAGGAGCGATAAGTGCAGCTGCTGTTGCCCTCGGTTTTTCGGGATACCTGAAGGTATATCTGGGGCTTCCAGATGCCATGATGGCGACCATTCTTGTGTTGGCTTTGTCGACTGTGAGCTTCTGGGGGATCAAGGAATCTATCTGGCTGAATGCAGCATTCACTGCGATCGAAGTTCTGGGTTTGGTCATGGTAATAGCCATAGGCATCCCCTTTATGGGAACGGTTAACTACTTCGAATATCCTAGCGGTTTTCAGGGCATAATAGCGGCAACCGCCCTAGTCTTCTTCGCGTACCTCGGGTTCGAGGGGATAGTCAAGATAGGGGAGGAGACAAAGGACCCAGAAAGGACCATACCACGGGCAATAATGGCATCCATAATCATAACAACCGCCTTGTATGCACTTGTTGGGATTGCGGCTGTGAGCGTTATACCATACCAGCAGTTAGCGGCATCCACCTCACCCATAGCAGACATTGCCTTGAAAGCCCAAGGACAGGAGCTCTTCGTAGTACTCTCAGGCATATCGCTGATTGCGACAACGAACACCGTGCTAGTGCTTCTTATTGCCACTTCCCGCATAATTTATGGGGTTGCGAAGAGTGTTTCAATCACTTTCCTATCCAAAGTGCATCCTAAGAAAGGTACTCCCTTTGGGGCGATAATGGTGACTGCGGCTCTCACCATACCCTTCACATTTTTGGGAGATATAGAGCTGGTAGCTAATGTAACGAATTTCCTGACTTTCGTGGTTTTCCTGGCTGTCAACCTTACGGTACTTGTGCTGGTTCAGAGGGGTGCCTGCTGCCGAGGCCCATTGAGGCACTTCAGCGTCCGGAGGTTACCTTTGATTGCAATCCTAGGCGTTGCTTCATCGCTGCTCATGCTGTTCCAATACTCGCTGGAGGTTGTTGCAATTTCCTTTCTGATGGTTGGGCTTGGCGCAATAATCTTTAGAGTCATTCTAAAATAATGCTATAAAATGGCTACCGGACTGCAAGAAGAGGGAACAGGGGAGCTATTCCAATGAAAGCATTAAGTTTCATCAGGATGGGCTGATGCCCTGAAAAAAAATATGAAAGAGTCATGACCTTTTACTATAAAGTAAAAATTCCAACAGGGTGCCCGCCTTTTTTGGGCTGATGAGGAATGCGGGTACTTTGTTCATGTAATCCCTGTAGGGCTTTCCGAACCTCTGGATGAGCTCTTTCTCCTCGACATAGTGTATATGGGCATAAAAACTGATGAGCAGAGCCAAATAGGTCACGAAAGATAGAAGTGTAAAGCCTGCGAAAACCCCTCCAAGGCTTATGGTAAGAATGCCTGTATAGGTTGGATGGCGGAGGGCAGAGTAGATCTCGTTCTCCTGGATTTGGCTCTCCTCGGGGAAGTAGAGATAGACCACAGCCATATAATCAATGCCAAAAACCTGCAGAGCCCTAACGATCATCATAATTCCCATCAGAGTTAAAGATGCAGCCAGCGCAAACCGTGCATAAAGGACTGCCGGACCTGCAATGCCCATGAAGTTTTCAAGAGGGATGGCCAGGAACTGCAATGGCGCTGATGCCCAGAACGATTGGGCATAGGAATAGAACGGCACATATGGGTTGACCGCAGCAGCGAATATCCATAAAACGCCTCCGAAACCAAAGGGGATTACCCGCTGATAGGAGGTTGGACCATACTTGGCTTTTAGGCGATCCCTCCAGATCCACATTTGCCATATGAGGCAGAATCCAACAGCCAGGACAATAAGCACACCGAACAATGGGAAAAAGGAGAGCAGCAGCTGGTTTACTCCTAAGAGAGCAGGGGCGGCGGGCAATGCATCAAACGCGATACAAATGGCAAAAGCTATGGAGCACATAAGGATGGCATAAATTGGCAGAACAATAATCTTCTTTCCAGAGAGGGCTGGAAGTTTTTTCCTGAATTTGTCAACTCCCTTGATGAGCATCAAATCCCCCATAGGAATTGGCCTTTAGCACGGGATATCCCCAAATGGTTGGAGAATCTTTTGCAAGCCATATCCAGTATCCACTAGACCTATTGGGGCTATTAATACTTCCAATAATGCATCAGATTACAATCTTGAGGAGGCAGTAAATGCCGTCCGCAAGCATTGGTTTGCAGGGACTAAAATCATCCATGAGGAGCACAGGGTGATGAAAAAGCCTTTGCCTCAGAGTGTGTAATGGGACGGCTGATGCTGAAAGAAGCAGTGGAGAACATTGAAGCCTCCGCGGACAGATGGAGGACACAGCTGATACGCTCAGGGCAATAGCGATACTGCACGGAAAGAAATGGACCTACTATCCTCAATTTTCCCAGATCCACCGCAATTACCGCATGCCATCGGCAGGACTCCTGCCACAAGGATCTTTCCGCATCCTGAACAAAGAGCGCATTTCATAAATCCAGCCTCTTTCCACCGTACCTAAGGTCCCAAAGCGTCAATGGCTTCTGCACAGGCTTCTTTCTCGGCTTCGGCTGGTGGTGCTGAGCTACTGCAGGTTTTTTACTGTGCTTCTTCTTGTAATGGATCAACAGCCCCTGCCATGAGACGCACCATTTACTGCAAAGCTTGCACTTGATATGTCCTGAGGCAACCGCTTCACCGATATCAAGGAGATCAGATGGGAGCATAGGATCAGATAGAGTCACTTTCGCCTAATTTTGCCAGCGGATCATGAAAATGATGTGACAGGTAATGAGTGCTGCCTCGGAGGCTTAGTTTCGGGCAGGAGTTACCAAAGAAAAATAAGGCAAGGAAAGAAAAAAAAAGGAAAAATGGCTGCAGATCAGATTACTTCTTCCATGGGTATGCCGAGCGCTTTTGCAACACCCCTACCATATTCAGGATCAGCCCTCAGGCAGTTCTTGATGTGCCTTATCTTGATCATCTTCGGAATGTCGCCCATTGCCCTGGCAGTGTTCCCGAAGAGCGCATTCTTCTGCCCGTCATTCATGAGCCTGAAGAGCTTGCCGGGCTGGGTGTAATAATCACTATCGTCCTCCCTGAAGTTCCAGTGGTCGGCTGCACCGCTGAGCGGCAAAGCTGGTTCTCTGAATTCAGGCTGCTCCAGCCATTCACCATAGCTGTTCGGCTCGTATCCAATTGTGCTGCCTGCATTGCTGTTGACTCTCATCTGGCCGTCCCTGTGGTAACTGTTGACAGGGCATCGGGGTGAGTTCACTGGTATCTGGTCATGATTAACACCAAGCCTGTAGCGCTGTGCATCGCCGTAGGAGAAGAGCCTTCCTTGCAACATCTTGTCAGGAGAGAAGCCGATGCCAGGAACTACGTTGGCTGGATTGAAGGCCGCCTGCTCCACATCTGCAAAGTAGTTCTCCGGGTTGCGGTTAAGCTCGAAGTATCCCACTTCGATTAAGGGATATTCGCCATGGTACCAGACCTTGGTCAGATCGAATGGGTTATACGGCATATTTCTTGCCTGCTCATCAGTCATGACCTGGATGTACATAGTCCATCGGGGGAATTCGCCACGCTCAATGCTCTCATACAGATCGCGCTGATGACTCTCTCGGTCTTTGGAAACAATTGCCTCGGCCTCTGCATCGGCCAGGTTCTTTATTCCCTGCTGGGTCACGAAGTGAAACTTCACCCAAACCCTCTCATTCTTCCAGTTAATCATGCTGAAGGTATGGCTTCCAAAGCCGTTCATATGCCTATAGGACAAGGGAATACCGCGCTCGCTCATGGTTATCGTCACTTGATGGAGTGCCTCTGGCAGGGATGTCCAGTAGTCCCAGTTATTTTTAGCACTTCTCATGTTTGTTCGGGGGTCGCGTTTCACGGCACGGTTCAAATCAGGAAACTTGAGCGGATCACGGATGAAGAAAACGGGTGTGTTGTTCCCAACCAAATCCCAGTTACCCTCCTCGGTGTAGAACTTGAGGGCGAAGCCGCGGATGTCCCGCTCGGCGTCGGCAGCACCCCTCTCACCTGCCACCGTCGAGAAGCGGGCAAACATGTCAGTTTTCTTTCCAATAACCGAGAAGATCCTGGCCTTGGTGTATCGGGAAATGTCGTTGGTGACACTGAATGTTCCAAATGCACCTGAGCCCTTTGCATGCATTCTCCTCTCAGGTATGACTTCCCTGTCGAAGTGGGCAAGTTTCTCCAGGAACCATACATCCTGAAGCAGCATTGGACCCCTTGGACCTGCGGTCATGCTGTTCTGGTTATCTGGCACTGGCGCTCCAGCTGCAGTTGTAATTTTTTTCTGGGTTTTTTCCGGCATATTTTAGCCTCCCAATAAAAATTTCTATGTAAATAAATTGTAATCATTATTATTTAAACTCCTGTTGTGACCAATGCAATAAAATAGGTAAATTAGATTTTTCAGAGGTGTAGGGTGATTATTGGCCACGGTGAATCTTATGCTAGCTCACCCTTTCCCCACCACCGCTTCTAGAATATTCCGGTAGCGGGGGAAGAATGAGCCCCCAATGCCATTTCAGATGGCATACACCCGACAAATCTTTTATCCCTCTCTACTTTTGACCTTTTCCTTCGATTGATGTAATTTGAGCTTCACATGAGTGAAGCTATAATCAGCCTGGGAATATGGATAACAAAAGGGATTTTCCGATTTGTGGAAGCTCCGCTAAAGTTGCGTGTATTTTTGAATCTGCATAGCATGACCTTGTATGGCAACCGGTTTTTTGCCAAGATAAGAGACAAGCCCTATTGGGGATAGATTCACGGCTTGTCCCACCCACCCTGGCAAGCTATATCAGCATATTACAGTGCTCGGACTCTTCCTATAAGCATTAAGGTGGCATAATTTTCCTTGTCCGATTTTTTCATACCGTGACGCAGCGCATAAAAATAGTAAACAGTGCATCAAAGATATCACCAGGTAAGTGGAGCTGATGGGCAGAATTGCATCCTCAGACAGGCGGAGGAGTGAGAACTGATGCCTAGAACTGCAAAACCAGGCAGCCAGGGGAAGTTCCATAAAGTCCTTTCGCTCAGGGACCTCTACTTCATCTGCCTGGGGAGTGAGATAGGCTCAGCCTGGCTATTCGGATCGATCTACGGCGCTTCTGCAGCCGGTCCCGCAGCCATCATATCGTGGCTAATAGGAGGGATTTTTATAATTGTTATTGCCATGACCTGGGCCGAAGTTGGCAGCATTCTGCCTTCGGCAGGAGCAGTAGTAAAGATCCCCCATTACACCCACGGGTATTTTTCTGGCTTTTATTTCGGGTGGGCATACTATCTTGCATCAGTAATAGTCCCTCCAGTTGAGGCAGTGGCCATTGCGACTTACGCTTCAGCAT
>JAJRAB010000003.1 GCA_028683025.1 Candidatus Methanomethylicus sp.
CGATCTTCCCCTCCGGTATGTTCAGCTTAAAGCCATTCTGCTCAGTCAGGGGCAGGTGGTATTCCAGGAGTTGGATGTAGGGGTTCCTCGCGTCGATGTGCCAGTCCGCTGTCCTGGCTATGAGCTTGCTGGAGAAGAAGACAAAGATGAACTGGACCACGAGGAGGATGATGGGGGTGTAGTTGCCCAGGATCTGGTACACGAAAATGCTGAGCCCGATGAGCAGTATGAAGAAAAGGACCTGAGTCTCCAGAAGCATACGGTTGAGCGGCTTCCTCTCGTTTCCCTTCATCTGCTCCGGCACGACACCCTCCCCCTCCCTCCAGGCGAAGTAGATCGTGCTCTGGTCTATCTGCTCCTCGAACGTCTTCACCATGAGTGCCAGGTCGAGCTTTATGCCCTCAATTACAGCCTGCTGCGGACTGCCGGTACCAGCGATCCAATCTATGCTCACATCGATGGGCATGCTGCCCTTGACGAGCACGCTGGCGGTCTTTGCACCGCTGGCTGGGTTGACGACCGTATACTTGATGAACGGGAGGCTGTCTTCCTTCCCTTTGGATTTGTCCGTGAACGCTCCCTGGGGCTGGACATACTTGAGGTAGATGAAATCCAGCAGATTGACTATATAATTGGGGGGAGTATCCGTCTCGATCTTCTGGGAAAATGAAGTGCTGCTGGCCATGGCAATTCACGGCAACATGATAAATTATGGATGGCTGCTCAGATAAACCTATCATGAAAATGGCAATGGGCGCAGGCATGGAACACTTATTATTGCAGACGGGAAAGAATATTCGGACAATTCTATGAAGCGACACACCGCCTACACTGTAGCTGCTGCCTGCATCGCTGTTATTATTGCCATCGCTGCATTGGAAATCCTCTCAGGATTTGGCTTATGGCCTCCGCAGAGTTACAGCAAGGATCCAACAGGCTTCCAATATGCTGCCGTGATGGGTGGACCAGACAACGGCTCTTATACGGTCGCCTTCTCATTGCAGGACAGCTCCCTTAATAATGCAGCAGCAGAAGGAACGTTGACCTTGAAGATTGTCGACTCCAGGGGCCAGCTGCTCTACAACGGCTCAAAGGCGATCTGGAGATCTGATTTCAGGGATGCCCAAAACGCTTCCCTGGGGAAGACAATTCAGGTGTGCTCCTGGCAGCTCAATTCATCCGATGTCAGCCCTGGTGTGCCATTCAATTCTACAGGCAAGGGTTTGGCTACCATGACCTTTACAAACGTTAACGGCACTCAGCTCGTAGCAGGAAATATCTTGATGAGCATCCTGGCATTGCCGCGGGTTAATGTTACTGGCGTTTCCTTCCAGACCAACTCGCCCACGCCGATCGAACTGACTCCCCTCAATGGCTTCCCACTCTCAGCCTATGCAGGCGACACGATCACCATGGAATTCAACGTCTCCGCGCTCACGCCCATCTCGATCTTCAACATATCCTCCTCCAACGGGTTTTCGTTCCTTTCGGTGAGTCCATCGCTCCCCCTGGCCCTCAACTCCAATAAAACCCCTATCGAGATCAACTTCTCCGCAACATCCCTAGCCTATGAGGGCAATTTAGGGTTATTTTTCTACCGATATGATTGCCACTGCACGCCCGAGCCCTCGGGTGAAATAATTCTGGACGGCTATGCCTTCAACAGCACTGGCGGGTTGGACGCCTATGTAAGGAATTCTGGCCTGATCCCCGTTACCATCAATTCAACCTATATCGATGGAACGAAGGCAGGCTATGAGCCCATTGGAGCATCGATTGAAAAGGGCGATACCATCATACTTCATATCAACGCAGGAATTATGGACTCGATGATGCATTCATTGCGGATAGTGTGCGCCGATGGGACAGAGCTGACAGCAAACGTGAAAAAGATATGAACGAATATTTCCTTTGGAAGCATGATTTCCCTTTCAGAACCTGCGTCTCCTTCCCTTGGATCCCAAAAAGAGCAACACCATTATTACTGCAATTGCAAGGAAAATGAGCATAAGGCTTAGCCCGGGTACTCCGCTACTGGCATCCTGATCCATGGGCACATAGAGGGTCCAGGTGTAGGGGTTGAACTCATTGTCATAGTCCTTGAGTTCCGTGTATCCTCCCACAGCCATGGCTTTGTTTACATTCAGATAGTGGGTGCTGTTATAGTCCACATAGACGACCGCCACGAGCCTGGTCCCCGTGGTGTCATGCCTGTACTTGTCATCAATATCGAGATGAACCGTCTTTCCCCCGATAAGGACGTTCAGGTAATCCTTGGCCTCGCTGTATCCTGGCATGCCCGATTCCGGCGTATCGATGTCGGCCATCCTGATCCTGTCGCCAGTGCTGATGTCAAATGTGTCCCCGTCAATTACCTTCACCACCGAAGAGGACAACTCTATCTCATAAGATGCGCAGCGGACCAGCAACGGGCATAGGGTGAGAAACAGAACGAACAGCGCAGCGCCAAGAAAAGGCATTTTCCCCATGGGCTATTACGGAGGAGCCAGCTAAAATAAAAGTTGCTGAAAGAACGGCCTGTGGAGAAGCTATTAAGGTCCCGATACCAATATTCCAAAACACTCATAGAAGAAGGGTAATACCTTGTTCCGCTCCAACCAATCTGATCAAAAGCCGCTCTCCGAATTGATATCCCTCAAGGGAAAAACCAGCCTCATAACCGGCTCAGCCGCTGGAATAGGAAGGGCAATGGCCCACAGATTTGCGGAATCGGGCTCCAACCTGATCCTGGTGGACGTTAACATGGCTGGGCTCCAGGCGTTGAAGGATGAGCTTGCCAGCTGCTGCGTTGATATCTCCCTGCACAAGGTCGACCTCTCCAGCAGGGACCAGATAAGCTCCCTCTGGCAGACCCTTAAGGGAAAGGAGCCGAACATCCTGGTGAACAACGCAGGCATCTACCCCTTCAAGAATTTCATGGAAGTCGATGAGGCATTCCTCAGGAAGATTATGGACATCAACTACACCTCTGCCTTCTGGATGTGCCAGAACATGATCAGGACGCGCCAGGAGGTCGGGGGCGTGATAATCAATGTCGGCTCTATCGAGGCGCTACTGCCATTCAAGGACGATGTAATCCCCTACACCTCATCGAAAGCCGGCGTCATTGCACTGACCCGGGCTCTTGCGAAGGAGTACGGGAAGAAGTTCAGGACCAACGTGCTCATCCCGGGGGGTATAGCAACGGAGGGAACGAAGAGCGCAGCGAAGGAGGTGCTGAAGTTCAAAGTGGGGCTCATCGAGGACGGGATCAAGTTCAGTGCAAGGCTGCCCATTGGGAGGTTCGGAATGCCGGATGAGGTTGCCCGCATGGCCGTTGTCCTGGCAAGCGATATGTCAAGCTATGTCAACGGAGCCCTCATCGCAGTTGATGGAGGCTTTTTATCAACCTAACCTGTGGGCCCATCTTTAATTACAACCCATAGTAGCCGATATTAGCATTTGGCAATCAATTTTCCGATTTTAATGGTAAACTGATTGTGTATGAATTTTGGTATGACTAGGGTCACTCTTGGTAGAAATTCTGAAAAAGCAGAATCTCTTTCCCTTTTTTTAAAAAGTTAATTTTTAGTTGGGCAGACTTTTTCAGTCCTAAGAATTGTAGGTTTACTTATTTCAGTTAGCAAAACGGTTTCAGTAAGGGTAAAACCCAATGTAATTTTAAAAATACTCAACGAACTTACGGTTTGAGTGGAAATAAACGGTTTAGCCTAGACGATATTTGAATATCACCGAGTAGGATGATATTATTTAAAATCAGTAATTTTCATTTTTCTTAATCTTATCAACTACCTTAAAATATTCTTCAATAATGCTATGGCAATCTCTGCATATCATAATCTTTGTATTCGTTTCTTTAGAATGATGTTCGGTTAAATCTATAAACCGTTTACAACAAGGACATTCTCCAATTCCACCCAAATATAAGCACCATCTTTAATCTAGCTGTCAATATATTTAATCATTAGTAAACCTTCTCTCAATAAGGCAGAATCCCCAAAAGTCATTCAACATGGAAGAATCGACTTTTTGAGAGTATTTGCCTGTCTTGAAAAATTACTGTAATTTTGTGAATTACTGAAATTTTTTATTACTGTATCGGAACTCCGAAGTTAATCCCTTTGATGGTCTTTTGATGATATTTGTAGAAATGGTGCGGGGAGTGGGATTCGAACCCACGAAGATCCTTCTCCGAACCTTTTCGCGGAAAAGGTTCATCAAAAGGGTAAATATTCGCACCTAATCGACTATTCCACAATCAATGATTTTAGGCAGTTTTGCCTTTTCGAGAAACGCCTGGCTAGGGGATCGGTTAGCCATTATGCAAACACGATCTCCCGGCTCCTGGCATACTCAAA
>JAJRAB010000019.1 GCA_028683025.1 Candidatus Methanomethylicus sp.
TTAGCTGCATTAGGGCAGCCATGGCGTAACTCATTGTCGGCTTCTTTCCAACCAAAATTACGTCCCTAGGCATTGTTGTACGCTCTGGAGTTACTGGATTTTCAGCCACTTATGTTCACCCCCGAAAGCAAAGGAGTATTGTACTTATCCAAATATCAGCACTGTCACTTAAATATTAGATCGGCGCAGAGTTCAGTCTTTATTACTTGAAAAGCCGCGATATTAAAGGAAAATAAAAAAAAAGAAAGAAAGGAAGTATTGATTGGACTTACCGTATTTCCTTTTCAACAGGAAGGTCGTTGAGAGCAAGCTCCTTTGGTTCATAGTTATTTGAAAGTCTTCCCCCAAGAAATTCTCCATAACCGCCGAGATCGAGAAGCCCATGTCCGCTCATATTGAAGAGTATGACCTTCTTCTCATTCTTTGCTTTGCACTCCAAAGCCACATTCATTGCTGAGCAAAGTGCATGAGCGCTTTCAGGAGCGGGAACAATTCCTTCTAGCTTTGAAAACAGTCTGCCAGCCTCAAATACATCCTGCTGACCTACTGCGAGGGGAGTAACAACCTTTGCTTTAACCAATGCGCTCAATGTAGGTGCCTTGCCATGGTAGCGGAGTCCACCTGCGTGTATTGGAGGTGTGACAAAGCTATGGCCAACGGTATACATCGGGAAGATAGGGGTCATTCCTCCGGTATCGCCATAATCATAGGTATATACGCCTCTTGTGAAGGTTGGAACAGCCTTTGGCTCTACTGAATAGAATGTAGCATCCAGTTTTCCTCGGAGATGCTCATAAATGAATGGATAGGCAATTCCTGCATAATTGCTCCCTCCACCAACGCATCCAATTACGTAGTCAGGTTTGCGGTCAATGAGATCCAGCTGCATTTTTGCTTCCTGACCGATTATGGTCTGATGCATTAGCACATGGTTTGCGACTGAGCCCAAGGAGTATTTCGTTGTTGGATCTTTTCGGACTGTTTCTATCGCCTCACTAATAGCAACACCTAGGCTTCCAGGATGATTTGGTCTTTCAGCTAAAGTCTTTTTTCCGAATTCTGTTTCATGGCTTGGTGAAGCAAAGACCTCAGCCCCATATAGTTCCATCAGCACCCTACGGTAAGGCTTTTGATCATGGGATGCTCTAGTCATGAAAACTTTGCATTTCATGTTGAAGTAGGAACAGGCCAAAGAAAGGGCAGTTCCCCATTGACCGGCTCCAGTTTCAGTCACCAAACCTTGAATTCCTTCTTCCTTGTTATAATAGGCTTGAGCTATTGCCGTATTCCCCTTATGACTTCCAAGGGGAGAAATGCCTTCATATTTAAAATAAATCTCGGCTGGCGTTTTCATATATTCCTCAAGCCTTGTTGCCCTAAAGATGGGAGTGGGCCTGGACATCTTAACATAGGCGTCTCTAACCTCATCGGGTATTTGGATAAAACGCTCGCAGGAGATCTCCTGCATTATAATATTCTTTGGGAAGAACCACATCGCATCGGGCCCTGCCGGTTTTTTAGTAATTGGATCTAAAGGCGGAGGGCAGGTAATTGGAAGATCGGGCGTAATATTATACCAGTATTTCGGAATATCATCGACTGGAAGGTCGACTCTAACAGTATTTTTGCCAAAAACAGTCACCCATAGTTTACACCATAGAGCAACACAGTATCAATTGGAAGTATTTATGCATTATTGTACATAATTATACATTTTTAATAATTATTGTACAGTTAGTGATTTTGCGAACTCCTCTAAAATTCCTCTTGGATTTTTTGCTTTCACAACACCTGAGGCTACAAGCACACCTTCTGCGCCAAGTTTTACTGAAGATGCCACATCTTCGCCAGTAGTTATGCCTGCTCCGCATAGAATATGTACATTTTTGTTCAATTCCTTAATCAATCTGACGGATTCAGAAATGACATCTGGTTTTGCTTTTGAAACTGAAATCCCACTCCCGATCAACTCAGGGGGCTCAACTGCAATCATATCAGGTTCCAAAATAGATAGAGAGCGCCCAATCAATGAGGTATTTGCGCAAAGGCATGTTTGCAGGTGCAGGGATTTACACCTGGCTAAGGTGGCATCAATAACATCAATGCGAAGTCGGTGTTCTGAATGATTCAATATTGTTCCTATTGCACCCCCCTCAATAAGGGATTCAACCGTAATATTTCCGGTATGAGCCCCGGGTACCTCCCAATCTGCATGTTGAGAAAATAACGGCACTGAAGTTGCTTTTGCAATGACTGGGATATCCAAATGCTGGGGAGCTATGGCAATACAAATTCCATACTCTTCGCTGATTTTTTCACATTCCTGTGCGATTAGTAGAGCTCGTCCACCAAGGGATTCGAAATATGTCTTAAAGTTGACGAGAATAAGAGGATATTTTATCGGCTTTGCCATGTTCATAACCACTCAAAAGATATCTACACTATCCAAATCCAGCCATAAAAAAATATCCACTATGAAAAGAAAAAGAAAAAATAAATAAAAAATAAAAAAAACAGGCCGCTGAAATTTACTTTTTATTAGTGTCAGCTGGACTGCCCGCTGCTGCATCTTCCTTCTTCTCGGACGTCTCAGAAAGTTCAGGAATCTCCTCTAATGGTTTTGGTGGAGGAGTCGTAGCCATTGTGTACCCAATCCAAGCGGCTATCAGAAGTACTGCAAGTACCATAATCAGGATAGGTATGATCAATGCCCAAGTTTTAATAGTATACCCAAGGAAGTACCAATCGGGATAGGGTCCAAAAAGCCAGTAGATGTATGCTACAATGAGGACCAAGGCGACTGCTAGGATCCCTGCGCCCATTGCTTGATCTTTTGATGCCATAGTTAATTGAAACCTCTTTATCTAGTTCATTTTGTTCTTTGATTTAAGCTTTTATATAATGTTCCACCATATTCGTTGGAGGACATGACAAGCCATGAGATCGGTTGGACTACCTATTCTAAATTATAGTAAGGTAGAGAAAACGATCTCCAGATTTATAAAACAGCGTTCGAGCGACAAGCGTGTTGTGCTTGGTTTAAGCGGCGGTGTTGATTCTGCCGTCGTGGCATCACTAGCTGTATCGGCGCTGGGTAAGCAAAAGGTTCTTGCAGCAATAATGCCCGAAGAAGGGATTACGCCCTATTCAGATACTGAAGATGCGGTGCATCTTGCGCAGTCATTAAGAATCAGGTACGAAATGATTGACATTGCTGACTTAGTGAGAAGCTTTACCGGAACATTGAAAAAAAATGGCGGGCAGGTAGCCGAAGGCAATCTCAAAGCAAGAATACGCATGATCATATTATATTATTATGCTAATGTTGATGGAAGGTTAGTTCTGGGAAGCAGTGATAGGAGCGAATTGTCAATAGGATATTTCACAAAATACGGCGATGGTGGGGCTGATCTACTTCCAATTGGCGGTCTTTTCAAAAGTCAAGTCAGAAAATTGGCTTTGTATATGGGAATTCCAGATAGTATAGCATTGAAGCCTAGCAGTCCGAGGCTTTGGTCCGATCAAATGGCCGAAGATGAATTAGGAATCAGTTTCAATGACCTAGATTTCTTGCTATACCAGATAATTGATTGCAAAAAAACGATAGAACAGTTAGTAAAAGAGATGGGGGAAGAGAAAAGATGCGATATTGAAAGGGTCGCAAGTAGAATGAATGCGAATTCTCATAAACTGAGAATGCCGTCGATTGCAAGAATACCCAAAGGAACTCTCTGATAGTGAGGAAAGTAAAGGGTGTCACATACATCGTTTTTGGAAGAGATAGAAAAGAAAATTAAGAAAGGGAAAGATCTCGAGGAGGCTGCCAGGGATTTTAGTTGGCAGGATTTTGAAGCAGCAGTTTCAGAAGTACTTTCAGCCAATGGTTTCCGCATATTTAGAAACTTCAGGTTTTCTTCCAACAAGAGACGCTTTGAGATTGATGTAATTGCGATTTCAAAACCAAGGATAATGCTCATAGATTGCAAGCATTGGGGAATAAGGTTAGGGAAAACCTCTGCCATTAGATCCGCTGCCACAGCCCAAACCAATAGATCAGCTGAGTTCAGTAAAAAATTGGCAGAGTTTGTAGATTTTGGTTTGGAAGAATGGAAGGATGCGATAATCATACCTCTCATTCTAACTCTCTACCAAGAGCAAGTAGTAGAAAATGATGGCTCAGTTGTTGTTCCCTTTTTCAAGCTTAATTCATTCATTGAGGAATCCCGGAATGGTATTTTTGATTTCAAGGTTGTAAAGGTTGGGCGTATAACATCATGGTGATTCAACAAGGCGACCAATCTGAATCGCTTTCATTGCAGTTGAGACGGCGTCTTTCCCTAAAATGTTAATCATAGGTTCTTTTCCCATGTCTCCCATGTGATATATGATATCCGGCACGCCCCCAAATGTTTGAATTGCCTGCCGCACACCCCAAGGAACTGAAGCGCCTTCCATCATTTTCACCTCTGGTGGCTCCTTTTCCCTTTCATATGAAGAGATCCTCAGACCTGCCTTTTTACATGCAGCCATAATCTCCTCGGACCACCGAATATTCATAGCTGAACGCATTTCCATTTCATATTCCATAGCGGTAAGCACAATTTTGGCGACATGCTTTGATGCGCCAAACATGGGACAGGCAGCTGCCTTCAATTTTCCACTAACATTGAAAATTCGCCCAGGTATGGCGCAAACTGAATCCAATCCAGTTGTATATTGTTTGGGGAGAGCCATGGCAATATTGATTTGACATTCCGGAGACAGGCTCCCCAATGAGTTTGATGATTCGATCAGTGTTAAAGCATCGGCCATATTTTCTATGATCTTCATGCGTTCTGCATCAATGGAAATGTTACTTGTCGGATTTACAGGCCCTATTCCTTTTCCTATTTTGAACCCAAACTGGATAGCGTTTGCAACAAATTCTTTGGCTCTCCTTGTCGCATCTTCTAAGCTGGAGCCCTTTGCCAATAGGGCTGTGATGGCTGCTGAAAAAGTACAACCCGTTCCATGGCTCGCTTCTGATCCATATCGCGGTCCCTGAAAAATGATGGGCTCGGAGCCCCTTCTGCACAGAACATCCACAGGTGGGCCGGCAAGGTGTCCGCCTTTTATAATTACAGCGGGTACGCCCAATGCTAATATTTCCTTTCCTGCAAGCATAGAGTCTTTAAGCGTTGTGATCCTTATGCCGCTCAGAAGCTCGGCCTCCTCCAAGTTGGGAGTGACAACCTGTGCATGCGGCAACAAATCTGATTTTAATGTAGCTATGGCTTGTTTCTGCAGAAGTGAAGCACCTGATTTTGAAATCATCACAGGATCAACAACTAAGCTAAATTCATACTCCCTAACAGCCCTTGCAACCTCACGGACAATATTAGGCGAGTATAGCATTCCGCTTTTAGCATTGGCAATCCCAATATCAGATGCCACAGCATCAATTTGTTTGCGAATGAACTCAACAGGGATTTCATAGATACCAGAAACACCTGTGGTATTCTGGGCAGTGAGTGCTGTTATGGATGCCATTCCATGAACTCCAAGAGCAGCAAATGTTTTAATGTCTGCTTCAATGCCAGCACCGCCACCAGAATCAGAGCCAGCAATGGTAAGAGCCGTAGGAATGCCTGAAAAGGTAGGCTTCAACACCATTTCCTCTCAACATATCCTATATTAGACTACTTTATAAACAAGTAATATAATATTAAAAATAAGCCTGTTATCGAGGTTATTCTTTTGAATCCACCATGTGAACTTACGGTTCGAGCTTTGCTTCCTTCTTTGAGAACACTTGTTGCAAAGGAACTAGCCAAGAATTATGGTTGGACCCAGACTAAAATCGCCAAGAGGCTCGGTGTTACTCAGGCTGCTGTAAGTGGTTATCTTACCCAAGACATAGAGTCGGCTGCCCAACCACCATTCACTATTGAGGAACTCAAAGGAATAGCTAAAACCATAACTGCAGAAATTGCCCTTAAGAGATTAACTAACGTCGATCTTATCAACAATATCTGCGAAGTGTGCTTGAGCCTTAGAAGGGGCGGGGCGATATGCCATGCCCACAAGATTAAAGTCCCTGAACTTGAGGAGGAACGATGCACTATCTGCATGCAGTTGCACATGAGTCTTGCAGATATTTCAGACGTCAGGCGGATCATTCTGGGGGACTTGCGAGCATCAGTTTCGCTCCTGGAGAGTACTCCAGAGTTCGCAGAACTTGTGCCAGAAGTATTCAGTAATATAGTAATGGGTCTCAAGGAAGCCAAGGGAGTTGCAGACGTTGCAGGCATACCTGGACGATTGGTAAGAGTGAGAGGCAAGGTAAAAGCGCTTATGGATCCAGAGTTTGGCGTTTCAAGTCACCTTGCTCGGCTTCTGTTGACTGTAATGAAGATTGATCCGAATGTTCGTTCAGTCATCAATTTAAAATATGATGAAAAGATGCGGGATGCTATAGAAAAGCTGAACTTGAGATGCCTCGTACTGAACCGAGATCCAAATTACCGGGGCAAGGAAGATCAATTAATAAAGTTTGCAGAAATGGCAGTAAAGAATGATGGCAATGGGCTTGATGTTATTATCGATGCTGGAGGATTTGGGATTGAGCCCAATGCATACTTCTTTAATGAAAGTGCAACTAAACTCACGGACAGGGTCGTCCGAATTGCCAAAATGCTCAACAATTCCAAGAAAGAGAAATAAGTATTGAGCTCCAGGTTGGCTAGATTTAATTACTTTGACCCTTTACAGTTTTGATACTGGTGTTATCTTTGCCTGCAAATTTACCTCCACAGTCAAGGGCAGCTGAAAGGAAGTATATTGAGGCTAAGACATTACCAGAAAAAATTAAATATCTTCAAGAATTTATTTCGACAATTCCCGAACATAAGGGAAACGAGCACATGCGAAGATATTTACGAAGAAGACTTGCACTCCTGAAGGACGAGCTTGAAACTCAGAAAAAACGGAAGGCGGGAAGCGGAGGGGGCGGGTTTTCTGTAAAGAAGGAAGGCGCGGCCCAAATAATTATCTTGGGAATGACTGGAGCGGGGAAGAGCGCTCTCCTTAGTGCAGTAACAAATGCAAAGACAGAGATAGGCACGCACTCCTTTACAACAAAGGAGCCTATTCCTGGCATGCTACGCTATGAAGACATTCAATTCCAACTTGTCGATACACCGGCTATCTTCGAAGGAGTTTATTATGGCTCGTCTTGGGGTTCCCAACTGATGAGCATCGTAAGGAATGCAGATGGGATAATACTTCTATTGGATGGAAGGGACGCGGGCAACCAATACAAGGTCATTATTAAAGAATTGGGCCTGGCAGGAATAACAATCGATAAAAAGATAAGAAAAATAGAAATCGAAAAAACAACAGGCGGAGGGATTCAGATCGCCTGCACGGGCAGAATACAGTGTAGGGTTGAGGAGGTGGACAAAACTCTGAAGGAGGCAGGAGTGAGAAATGCTATTGTGCGTATCTGGGGGGATGCGAGTCAGGAGGATATCCTAGAGGCGATGGATCAAACAAAAACATTCAAGGCTTCGCTTATTCTTCTAAACAAAATCGATCTCTGCCCCAAAGCACTATCTGATTTCTCAGCAACCGAAAAGAGAGAGGCGTTGGGTATCTCGGCGACGAACAAACAAAACCTTGAAAAAATTAGCAGTGCAATCTTCAAATCGCTCGGGCTTTTGAGGGTTTATACTAAAGAGGTAGGCGGTGAGCCAGCCAACAAACCCATAATCATGAGGGAAGGGGCCAAAGTATTGGATGTTGCAAAAATCATTCATTCCCATCTTTATAAGAACTTTAAATATGCCAGGGTCTGGGGAAAATCAGTGAATTATAAAGGGGAACGTGTTGGTCCAGACCATGAACTGATGGATAAAGATATTGTTGAAGTACGCATAAAGTAATATTTTTCAGGTACTACAAATTTCGTGAAGGGAACTTGATCCATAAAAGGGTGTTCAGTTTCCAAACCTACGCGATTTTTTTATTAACAAGTCTTTTGATAGAGAGAGGGGTAGGTTGAAAAAACTTCAGCCCCATTTGAAGCGGAGTGTAGCTCAAGATGGTAAGGATAGCTCAAATTTCATGCGGAACAGAGTATAGCGGGATACAGCAGGAAATTGAAAAGGCAGGCAAGATTGTTGGCGGTCAGATTTTTGTACCTGAGGTTGAAGCTTCTGAAATTAGGGCCATAGAGGATGAGGTTGGTTTCCACGTCGCAAGTCCTGGGCTAAGGGTGATGATGGCGAGGGCTAAAGCCATTGTTGAGGGAAGGGTTGACGCTGATGGAGTTTTCATAGCTTCCTGCTTCAGATGTGCTGAGGGAGCACTTGTACGGAGCATAGTAAGGAGATTTCTCCAGAGCCAGACCAAAATCCCAGTTGTAACCTACTCCTTCACTGAACGGACAAAAGCTGGAGCACTTTTATTACGAATGGAAGCACTGGTCAATATTATTGGTAAAAAACCGCTCTTTGCCAGAACAAAACAGGAAGGCATAACAGCGGGAATAGATTCTGGCTCCACAACTACTAAGGCAGTAATTATGAGGGATAACGAAGTAATTGGAGTTGGATGGCTTCCAACAACCAGTGTGCTGGAATCAGGAGTGGAGGCTTTGAACCAAGCATTAAAACAGGCAGGTATTGGGGAAGAGAAGCTTGATTCCATCGGTGTGACGGGTTACGGGAGAAAAATATTGAAGGAGAAATACAATGCTCCCTTGGCGATGGAGGAAGTGTCGACTTGTTCAAAGGGAGCGCTGTTCCTTACAAACAAGCAGAAGGGTGATGCCACTGTAATTGACATAGGAGGCATGGACAACAAAGCTGTAACCCTTTATGATAGCATACCCGACAGTTTTACAGTGGGTGGGGCATGCGCCGGAGCTTCAGGAAGGTTTCTCGAGACTAGCGCAAAGCGATTAGGAGTCTCCATGGATGAGTTCGGAGAAATGGCGATGCGCGGCAATTACAATGCAGTCCCGATGAATGCATATTGCATTGTATTTGGTCTGCAAGATTTGGTAGCTGGTCTTGCAGGAGGAGCGAAACCCGAAGATGCAGCTGCGGCAGCCTGTCACAGTGTCGCAGAGCAGGTTTTCGAGCAGCAACTTCAGGAGATAGACATAAGATATCCTATCATTCAGGTAGGTTCGACAGCACTAGTGAAAGGCCTCGTCAAAGCAATGTCTGAAATATTGAGCGTTGATATGATAGTCCCCAAAACACCAAACCTAATCGGTTGTGTTGGGGCAGCAGTTATGGTTTCAGGCATGAAAGACCTTGAAGAAATGAGGTAAGGCTGAGGATTAGCATTTGCACTGCGCTTGGGGATGAGCTTAGTGTTGTTAAAATCATCACCGAAATGCTATAGGCTTGACACTCATAGAGTGAAAACTCCGGAGGAAACACTTACAATTATTAAGGGCACAATTAGCTGTGCAGGCATCACAAGGGTTGCAGACATTACAGGTCTTGACAGGGTGGGCATACCCGTGTTCACATCCATAAGACCTGCCGCAGCTTCGGGTGCGGTTACAGTCTATACTGGAAAGGGGTATACCCCACAAGAGGCGGAAGTTTCAGCAATAATGGAGGGCGTGGAACGTTATTCAGCAGAGCCCGAAAATGAAAAGCTCCTTTGCGGTAGCTTTTATGATCTCAGAACGAGTATTAACTTGCTCGATCCTAACCAACTCATTCTCCCCGGCATAAGGAATTATCACCATCAGGAACCTCTAGAATGGGTAAAAGGGTATGATGTAACAAATGCTGCAGACATATGGGTGCCTGCTGAAGCAGTCTTCCATCCCTATTCCCGAGCAAACCAGCTCTTCCGGACAAATACCAACGGTTTGGCCGTAGGAAATATAATGGAAGAGGCAGTGGTGCACGGTCTTATGGAGGTTATTGAGAGGGATGCTTGGTCGCTCTTCGAGATTGCGAAGGTGAAAGGCAAGGACCTCAATCTTGATCAATCAAAGCTTAACGAATACCCATTGGCATTGGACCTTGTAAGGCGAATGGAATCCTCAAAATTAAGCATATTTGCAAAGGATATTACATCCGACATCAGAATCCCAACTGTGGCAGTTGCCATAGATGATGAAGCCACAAAGGATCCAGCCCTTCTTTCATTGGGAGTGGGGACACACCTAATACCAGAATTGGCGACGGTTCGGGCGCTCACTGAAGCAGTTCAGAGCAGATTAACGACCATTCATGGAACCCGTGAAGATACGGTTAAGGCAGAATTCGCAAGAAGGATAGGGTATGAAAGGATGAAGCGATTAAACAAGAAATGGTTCATACCAAGCGGTGAGCCAACAGAGCTTGGAAACATGTTCAGGTATGAGAGCGATGATTTTCTGGAAGATATCAATCATACAATTGTTGAGCTGTCTAGAGTTGGGCTCAAAAAGGTCATTCTAGTTAATTTGACAAGGGTGGGCGTAAGCATTCCTGCAGTTAGGGTAATAGTACCCGGGCTTGAAGTATATGCATTAGACAAGGAGAGGGCAGGTACCAGGCTCAGGCGATTCCCTTAGAACTCAATTAATACAATAAAGGAAGCAGGATAAATGAAAATAGTCATCTTTCTGGGGCCAAGCCTACCAGTTGATGAGGCTATCAAGATCTTGCCTTCAGCAGAGTATAAACCGCCTGCTGCCAGGGGGGATGTGGTTCTGGCAGTTGACAATGGTGCCCAGATCATTGGCATAATTGATGGGGTTTTTTATCAAAAAGCGGCAGTTGCTCATAGGGAAATTCTTTATGCATTAAAAAAAGGCGCAAAG